>NZ_JASPJP010000057.1:0-204 GCF_030232615.1 Corynebacterium sp. MSK035 | reverse complement strand
ACATGGGTCGCCCACCTGCACGAATTCGACCACACCTACCGGGAATGGATGAACGAGAAAACCACCATCAAAGACCCTGCTACCGGCGCCTACACCAAGGTCTACACCCACCAACGCGTCCGAGCGGCCTATCAATCATTGCTATCTCTGCACCGCAGAGACCTGCTGTTTACCTACCTGCAACCCCCACCAACAACCATCGAC
>NZ_JASPJP010000056.1:0-209 GCF_030232615.1 Corynebacterium sp. MSK035 | reverse complement strand
TAGTGCTCGACGGGTTAACTCCCCGGGAGGTAATCTCTGGTGTTATCCATGATGCAATGACCGCCTGACCCTACCAGGCCATTTTTGTCATAAACGCAGTCAGTAACTTGGATTGGCCCGCCGCCGCCAACCAGGGTTAAGTAGCAAAAAGTGTGTCTGACTTTCAGCATTACTGCTGATTAGGCTGGGTAAATCGGGCGGATATAAGC
>NZ_JASPJP010000055.1:0-247 GCF_030232615.1 Corynebacterium sp. MSK035 | reverse complement strand
TCCACATCGCTAGAGGCTTTTCTCGGCAGCATAGGATCACCAACTTCCCCAAAACGGGTACGCATCACGCCTCACCCACATGTGCTCCGGATTTACCTAGAACACGGGCCACACGCTTACACCACGATATCCATCACGTGGCACGGCTACCTTCCTGCGTCACCCCATCGCTTGGCTACTACCAGTTCAGGTCCCCAGCATCACACACACCAACCAACCTAAAAGGCTAGTAAACGGCGCGTGTTCA
>NZ_JASPJP010000054.1:0-253 GCF_030232615.1 Corynebacterium sp. MSK035 | reverse complement strand
GGGTTAAGTAAAGAAAAGTGTGTCTTTTCCGGGCGTGTTGCGGTTATTTGATCCAGCCTTTTTGGATGCCGAGGTTGTGTTGGTAGCTGGTGTCGATGGCGGTGTCGTATTCTGCTGGTGCACCGATGTCATTGGTAGTGGCTGTGGTGTTGTGGGTGATCAGGTCTGTTGCTGTGGAAAGTGCGTCTTGACCCCATCGTTGGTCCCTGGCGATCTTGACCGGATCGTCAGGGACTTCTGTATGTAGATACAG
>NZ_JASPJP010000053.1:0-277 GCF_030232615.1 Corynebacterium sp. MSK035 | reverse complement strand
CCTATCAATCATTGCTATCTCTGCACCGCAGAGACCTGCTGTTTACCTACCTGCAACCCCCACCAACAACCATCGACCCCGACAACCTTGCAGCAACAACAAACAGCCTCGAAGGTGGCATCAACGCCCCCATAAAAGAACTAGCCCGCAGACACCGCGGACTATCACTACCGCATCAACGCACAGTGATGGATTGGTGGCTGTATCTACATACAGAAGTCCCTGACGATCCGGTCAAGATCGCCAGGGACCAACGATGGGGTCAAGACGCACTTTC
>NZ_JASPJP010000052.1:0-281 GCF_030232615.1 Corynebacterium sp. MSK035 | reverse complement strand
CCGTACGGGATTTGAACCCGTGTTACCGCCGTGAGAGGGCGGCGTCCTAGGCCGCTAGACGAACGGGGCTTAGAACTGAATCCAACCCAACTGAGTGAGCGAATTCCGCTGGCCTACCAGGACTCGAACCTAGAATGACGGTACCAGAAACCGTAGTGTTGCCAATTACACCATAGGCCAATAAAGACTGGCGCTTTCACGCTGTCTTTGTACCCCGTACGGGATTTGAACCCGTGTTACCGCCGTGAGAGGGCGGCGTCCTAGGCCGCTAGACGAACGGG
>NZ_JASPJP010000051.1:0-320 GCF_030232615.1 Corynebacterium sp. MSK035 | reverse complement strand
GGGGCCTTAGCCGGCGATCTGGGCTGTTTCCCTCTCGACTACGAAGCTTATCCCCCGCAGTCTCACTGCCGTGCTCTCACCTCACCGGCATTCGGAGTTTGGCTGATGTCGCTAAGATGATAGTCCCGCTAAACCAACCAGTAGCTCTACCTCCAGGAGGAAACACACGACGCTGCACCTAAATGCATTTCGGGGAGAACCAGCTATCACGGAGTTTGATTGGCCTTTCACCCCTACCCACAACTCATCCCCTCAGTTTTCAACCTAAGTGGGTTCGCGCCTCCACAGAGTCTTACCTCTGCTTCACACTGGCCATGGGT
>NZ_JASPJP010000050.1:0-387 GCF_030232615.1 Corynebacterium sp. MSK035 | reverse complement strand
CACAAGTTCTTTGCGCAAGCTGCCTGCCCCTTGTACGTAAAGGGCCTGGTAAATCGACTCGTGGCTAATAGTCATGGGCGTATTATCACCCCACAGTGCAGCCAACCTGCCACTGGCCTGACGCGGCGAGGCGCCACGGTTGAGCAGATTGACAACCTGGGCGCGCAAAAATCGATTGTCATCGAGTTTGCGCGGCTTTGGACGAGCAAGACGCCCGCGGCTGGCCTGATCAGCGTGATAGGCATCGTAGATACCATCGACGCTGTTGCGTGCGATTTCACGACTGATAGTGGATTGACTACGACAGACCATCTGGGCGATACGCCGGTGCGAATGACCTGCCCGCAGGCAATCGGCAATAATTAAGCGTTCCGTCAGCCCTAGCCG
>NZ_JASPJP010000004.1:0-160417 GCF_030232615.1 Corynebacterium sp. MSK035 | reverse complement strand
AGCATATATTTCTCTGAAACCTAGAGGTCAACCACTACAAATCACCGAATCCAGACACACTTTCTGTCGTTTAACCCTCTTTTTCACGCACTTTCACGTACTTTCACGGGTATTTTGCACCAAAAATGAGCCAAAAAAGAGCCACGTATTGCCTGCTGAATCCTGCGTTAACTCCTGGGTGAATCTGTTTTTGGGCATAAGAAAACCCCGCCACTACCGATTGAGTGAACGGGGCAGTGCCATGGCGGGGACTCGCACCCCGCGAATGTGGCTACTCCATGGCTTTTGAGTCCGATGATTTCAACAGGCGAGCATACGCTCTGAAAACTTCTTCATCGCCATCGGAGTACTCGGAAATCCCGCTCAACAAAGCTTGCCGCTGCTCTTCTGTGATGGAGACTCGAAACTCAGCGATGTCTTCTGCAAGATAGGTGGCTGCGTCTGGGTAGCGGCGCAGTGGCGCAGTTACTTCTGATTTGCCGCCGCGGTCGCCGATGCGGGCGCGGTTGTTAAACGGCACGAATTGTACCGCGCCGAAGTTGTGCTGCAGACACTCGCTCAACTGCCCGGTCACGCATTAAAACTGCCAAGACGGTTTCCGCTTCACCAGCAGCCGTTCAGTGTGCAGCAAATGCATTCTGGTGAAGCGGAAGCCGTCCTTCTGCAGCATGCATCCAACTGGACTCTGGCCAATTGGCGTCATCAACAAACGAAGCCCGCTGCTACAGGTTATCCACCGCGTACTGAGCTTCCTCCGGAGTAAACTGCTCACCGTATTCCGACGTCAGCTGCTCGTAAACCGCATCCGGGGACATCGCCATCGAATCCTGGTAGATTCTCGCCTTTTCCAGTGCGTTCTTATTCCAGTCCGCATCGAGATTGTCCATTGCATACTGGGCTGCCTCCGGTGAGAACTTCTCGCCGTACTCCGAGGTCAGCTGATCATAAATACCGGCCTTCGACATGTGCATGCGATTCGCGTAAATCTCTGCCTTGCGGAGAGCATTCTTGTATTCGGTCGGGACCTTCTCATCCTGCTTTTGCTGCTCCCCCGTCTGACCTTGCTGCTCATCTACACCTGCCTCGGAAGACTCAGCGAAATCGGCATTCTCAACAGTCCCAGAATCAGCCGCAACGGCAGTCTCCGAACCAAAGAGAGATGCAGCTTCAGAATCGGAACCCGACTCAGTGTCACCGCCACCAGTCAAGCTGGCCGCCACAGCGAGGACCACGACAGCGCCCGCGGCAATACCACCCCATTTGAAGCAGCCACCCTTCTTCTTTTCTTTCGGAGCCGGAGGCATCTGCCCCGCTGCCGACGGACCCTGCGGGTAGGGCTGCTGGCCGAGCGGATCCTGCGGGCTGTGCTGGTAGGACTGCTGCCCCAGCGAATCCTGCGGATTCTGGGAGCCGTACGGATTCTGGGAGCCATACGGGTTCTGTGGACTCTGCGGGTTCTGGGGGAAAGTGGAATCGGACATCGTAAGAAGCCTCCTGCGTAGAAGTTGCAATAAACGAACAGCTCTCTGTCGTCAGTTGGAACTATCCCAGGAACTCCGGATTCAACTTTCCGCACTACACAAATATTTTCGATTCGCGAACCATAAGGCACCACTGAAGGTAAGAAAAAACCAGGCCTCTACCCCATAGAACAGGGCTTGGAACTGGTTAATCTCTTTAAAAACTAACCTTCAACCCCGGCCAGCGCTTACTCAATATCGGCAAATAATATCGCCAACATTTTCCAAACCAATAGAAGGCCAAAAGCGGCCAAGGCATGGAGCCCCTCCAACGACAGCCGCCCATATGGAACCCGACAGCACATAGACACCCCACCGAAGGCACTTCCTAACAAAGATGCTTCCGAGCAAGCTCGATGCACACCTTCATCACAAACGACGCAGCTGAGTAGCCCTTAACACAAACGATGCCATGGCAGGACTCGTCGAACTCGGCAAAAGCCGGGGTTCCGGCATCACGCCCGCGGCCGCCAGCCCCACGACACTTCCCAAATCCCCGCTCCCCCAACCGCAAAGATTTTATTTTCCACCCCACTGTCCATATAATGAGATACCAATCCCGTATAGCAAGACTGGTTTAGTTTTTACGCACACCACTACGTATCACCTGCCAAGCTTTGCTCCCGGCTTTACGCACTGCCCACCAGCAGCTCACGCCGCGGTCGAGTTTTCTCAAAGTACAAAGTACTCAGTACTCAACACGTTTTGGACTGTCATCATGCCTGCTGCGAATTCCCCCTCTAGCTCCTCCGCCCACACTGCGAACGCGAACTCCGCTAAGACGCCACTTCACGCAGTACCGGAGGACACCGCCCCCACAGATCCGTCGACCATCACCGATGCGGAAATCTTTGAGGCACACCGAGGCGGCAAGCTCCGCTCCCACTCCACCATGAAGCTCGAGACAATTCGCGACCTCTCCATCGGCTACACCCCAGGTGTCGCTCGCGTCTGTGAGGCCATCCACGAAGATCCGGCTCTGGCCCGCACCTACACCTGGACCGGCCAGAACGTCGCAGTGGTTTCCGACGGCACCGCCGTGCTTGGCCTTGGCGACATCGGGCCCAAGGCCGCGCTACCGGTGATGGAAGGAAAAGCCCAGCTCTTCGAGCAGTTCGCCGGCATCTCCGCTGTGCCAATCGTCCTGGATACCCTCAATACAGAGGAAATCATCCAGACGGTCAAGGCGCTGGCGCCGTCGTTTGGCGGAGTGAACCTCGAAGACATCTCCGCGCCTCGCTGCTTCGAGATCGAGCAGCGTCTCGACCAAGAGCTCGACATCCCCATCTTCCACGACGACCAGCACGGCACCGCCATCGTCATCGCCGCCGGCCTGATCAACGCCTGCAAGCTGACAGGTCGCAGCTTCCAGGATCTCCGCGTGGTCATCTCCGGCGCTGGTGCCGCTGGTGTCGCTGCGACGAAGATGCTGCTGTCCGCTGGCGTGTCCGACATCGTCGTCGTCGATTCGCGCGGCATCATCCACCCGGACCGCGAGCCACTGAGCGACATCAAGCAGTGGGTCGCCGGCATGACTAACCCACGCGGTATCACCGGCTCGATCAACGATGCGCTTGTCGACGCTAACGTGTTCATCGGCGTCTCTGCCGGCCGTATCGGCGAGGATGCGATTAGCCAAATGGCCGCTGACCCGATTCTGTTCTCGCTGGCCAACCCGATTCCGGAGATTCCGATGGAAGTCGCCCGCAAGTACGGAGCCGTCGTGGCCACTGGCCGCTCGGATCATCCGAACCAGATTAATAATGTGCTGGCCTTCCCGGGTCTGTTCCGTGGCGCACTGGAGGCGGGTGCCAAACGGATCACCGAGGCCATGAAGCTGGCTGCTACTCAGGCCATTGCAAATGTTGGCGTAGAAGACCTGAGTGCCGACCGCATTATCCCGTCGGCGCTGGATTCGCGCGTCATGCCGGCCGTGGCGAAGGCTGTCCGCGATGCTGCGCTGAGCGACCCGGCCTCCGGCGCGGTCGGCCCGCTCGACGTCACTGGCAATGGCTTTGCTGCAGCTGAAGCGAACTAGAAAACCGGCGCTGACTATTCCCCGGGAAGTCTGAAAAGTGTGCGGTTTTCCTGCACCAGCCTAAGACGCAGCTGAATAGGGGTACCGAATTTAAGGTATTCCTGCGCCTAGGTAACATATTCAGATATGAAAAGACCCATCGCATTGGCGGCTGCCACGCTGACTGCGACCTTGTTCTTAGGGCTTACAGGCTGCGTCACCAATGACGAAAGCGGTAACCCCGAGGGCTGGTCAGAGATCAAACCGGCAGCGGTCCCCGAACTGGCGAAACAGGTCCCAGCAGATCTTCGTAAGCGCGAAGTATTGCGCATCGGCACCAACCCAACATTCGCCCCGGCAGAGTTTAAGGATTCCGCCGGTTCCATCATCGGATTCGACATTGACCTCATGCGGGCCATGGCCAGCGTCCTGGATCTGCGGCTGGAAATCCAAGAACAGGATTTCGCACTGATTCTGCCGGCCCTGTCGGCCGGCGCAGTTGATGTTGGTGCCTCCGGCTTCACCTCAAACGAGGAGCGCCGCAAGACCTACGACTTCGTCGACTACCTGGATACCGGCCTGCAGTGGGCACGTCGCCCGGGCAGCGACGCCAGCTCCGACAACTACTGTGGCAAAACTGTCGCCGTTCAGCGCAATACCGTCGCTGACATGGAGGACCTGCCGGTAAAGAATCAGGATTGTCTGGATCGCGGTTTGCCACCAATTAACAAATTGGCCTACCAGGATGCTGGTACCGCCGCTACCACTGTGGTGCTGGGGCGTGCTGACGCGCTGGCAGCTGACTCACCAGTCAGTGCCTATGCGGTCAATCGCTCTGAGGGCAAACTCGAACTTGCCGGAGATATCTACGATGGTGCCCCGTTCGGCTTCGCTATTCCGAAGGATTCAGAACTCGGCCCAGTGCTGCAGCAGGCACTGCAGTACCTCATCGACAACGGCCAGTACAAGCAAATCCTGACCACATGGGGTTTGGAAGACGGTGCTTTGGAACGCGCCACTATTAACGGAGAGGAACTTTAAGTGAGCGACTCATCTGCGTCTGGCGCCCGCTACGAGGCCACACAGGCGGAACTCAACGAAGAAATTAAGGCCAAACCGCTGCCGCACCCGGGTCGCTGGATCACCGCAGCAGTGCTGCTAGTGCTCTTCCTGTGGTTCATCATCGGTGCCGCCCGCAACGAGGCCTACCACTGGGATGTTTACTTCCAGTACCTGTTCGACACACGAATCGCCGCTGCCGCTGGCTGGACCATTGCACTGACGGTCCTCGCCATGCTCATCGGTATCGTCGGCGGTGCCATCGTCGCCGTACTCCGCATGTCGGACAACCCCGTGCTGTCCACTGTTGCTTGGTTCTACCTGTGGGTTTTCCGAGGAACTCCGGTCTACGTGCAGCTGGTCTTTTGGGGCCTCCTCGGCACTATCTACTCGACGATTGACCTGGGCGTTGCCGAGGTTGATCTCAGCACCGTCCTGTCCAATACCTTTGTGTTGGCGTTCGTCGGTCTCGGCTTGAATGAGTCCGCATACATGGCTGAAATTGTCCGTGCCGGCATTCAAGCTGTCCCAGAGGGCCAGACCGAAGCATCGAAGGCACTGGGTATGAGCTGGTGGCAGACTGTCCGCCGCACCATCTTGCCACAGGCTATGCGCATCATCATCCCGCCGACGGGCAACGAGTTCATCTCCCTGCTGAAGACCACTTCGCTGGTCATCGCAGTGCCGTTCTCGCTGGAACTCTACGGCCGCTCCACGGACATCGCCAATGCGCTGTTCCTGCCGGTGCCGATGCTGCTTGTCGCCGCCACCTGGTACTTGGTCATCACATCAATTCTGATGGTCGGACAGTTCTACCTTGAGCGCTACTTCGCCCGCGGCGCTACCCGTCAGCTCACCGCCCGCCAGCTGGCCGCGCTTGCCGACGCCGAAGGTGTGCCGCTTGCAAATGCTCGCGTTGTCGATAAGGACGAAGAGCACTTCTACCGAGAGGATCCGCAGTAAATGACTACCAAAGATTTGATGGTTGAGGCGCAAAAGGTTCGGAAGAACTTCGGCCGTCTCGAGGTCCTCAAGGGCATCGACCTGGAAGTTCCACGCGGTACGGTTACCTGCCTCATTGGTCCTTCGGGCTCCGGTAAGTCCACGCTGCTGCGCTGTATCAACCACCTGGAGAAGGTCAATGCCGGCCGTCTCTACGTCGACGGTTCCCTGATTGGCTACCGCGAAAAGAACGGCAGCCTCTACGAGATTTCCGCCGCAGAAGCTGCCCGTCAGCGTCGCGATATCGGTATGGTTTTCCAGAACTTCAATCTGTTCCCGCACCGCACGGTGCTGGGAAATATCACCGAGGCACCGGTGCTGGTAAAGGGTGTCTCTCAGGAGCAGGCTGAAAAGCGTGCCATGGAGCTGCTGGAGACTGTTGGTCTGGCGCACAAGGCCGATGCCTACCCTGTTCAGCTCTCGGGCGGTCAGCAACAGCGTGTTGCCATTGCTCGAGCCCTGGCCATGGAGCCGAAGCTAATGCTCTTCGATGAGCCGACTTCCGCTCTTGACCCCGAGCTCGTCGGTGAGGTTCTCAACGTCATGCGTGGTCTGGCCGATAAGGGCATGACCATGGTCGTCGTGACGCACGAGATGGGCTTTGCCCGTGAAGTCGCCGACCAGGTCGTGTTTATGGCTGACGGCGTGGTCGTGGAAAAGGGCACCCCGGATGAGGTGCTGGGTAATCCGCAGCACGAGCGCACCCGCAACTTCCTGTCTTCGCTGTTGAAGTAACAGCAAGGAGAGGCTGGCAAGCGGAACAGCAAGCCTAAGCGCCAAAAGTTGCGGAGATTCCGCGAAACATAGTGACTGCCGCGCCGGTAGTCGCCAGAATGACCGCGAGCTTTCGGGCTTGCACAATGGGCACTCGTCGGGAAACGCGAGTGCCCAAAAATATACCCACAATCATGGCAACCAAACACAGCGGCCAGAGGATAACCGGTGTGGTGGCGAAGACAGATACGTCACCGCTGATTTCCTTGAACAGCAAGGACAACGCGCCGGAAACAAAGAAGAGCGGTTGCAGGGTGGCTGCAAATGTCTGCGCTGGCCAACGGGAAGCCTGTGCGTAAACGGTAATGGCTGGGCCCGCAATGCCGGCCAGGGTATTCATAAAACCGCCGGCCACGCCTGAGGCAACGGCGTATTGTGGGCCGTCGACACGCATGCGCTGAGGCATAAAGGATGTCACTAGCAGCGCGAGTAGCACGAGCCCGCCGACCAGAACCTGGAGTGGCCCGCTGGGCGTGTTGTGAACCACCCAGGCGCCTGGCAGCGCACCTAAGGCCATCACCGGGCCAATCAGCCAGAACTTCTTCCAATCGACGTTCTCTCGCACCGAGATGGTCTGCATGATCGCATTGACCGATGCGAGCACGTTAATAATCAAAATTCCTGCTACGGGACCTGCAACCAGTGAGAGGACCGGACCTCCCAACAGTCCGAGTCCCATACCGGCTATTCGCTGCATCAGAGCCCCGATGAAAATCGTTGCCACGATAAAGACAAAAGCCCACACTGATAACTCCATAGGAGGGAGTTTACAGCGTGGGCTTTTTGGCTTTTCGACGGGCGGGGTCGCCGAGGATCCGTCGTAAAGCGGAAACGTTAGCAGACTAGATGACGCCCTGAGCCAGCATTGCGTTAGCGACCTTCTTGAAGCCTGCGATGTTGGCACCGAGCACGTAGTTACCCTCGTGATCGTACTCAGCGGCGGTGGTTTCGCAGTTCTTGAAGATGTTGGTCATGATGCGCTTCAGGCGCTCATCGGTGTAGGAGAAGGACCAGGAATCGCGGGTAGCGTTCTGCTGCATCTCCAGAGCGGAGGTAGCAACACCACCGGCATTGGCAGCCTTGCCCGGCGCAAAGTGGACACCGTTGGCCTTGAAGACCTCGATAGCCTCCGGGGTGGACGGCATGTTTGCGCCCTCAGCAACGAAGCGGCAGCCGTTGTCGACCAGCAGCTTGGCGGACTCGCCATTGAGCTCATTCTGAGTTGCACACGGCAGTGCGACATCAGCCTTGAGCTCCCAGATGTTGCCACCCTCGTGGAACTCAGCGCCCTCAGCCTCAGCGACGTACTCGGAGACGCGAGCACGACGAACTTCCTTGATTTCCTTCAGCAGCTCGACGTCGACACCGTTCGGGGTGGAGACGTAACCGGAAGAGTCAGAGAAACCGACGACGGTAGCGCCGAGCTCCTGAGCCTTCTTAATGGCGTAGATGGCGACGTTACCGGAACCGGAAACGATGACCTTGGCACCGTTGATGTCAGCACCGTTGGCCTTCATCATCTCTTCAGTGAAGTAGACACAGCCGTAACCGGTGGCCTCGGTACGAACCAGGGAACCGCCCCAGGTCAGGCCCTTACCGGTGAGAACGCCGGACTCGTGCTGGTTGGCCATACGGCGGTACTGACCGAACAGGTAGCCAATCTCGCGGCCGCCGACGCCGATGTCACCGGCCGGGACGTCACGGTACTCACCGATGTGGCGGTGCAGCTCAGTCATGAACGACTGGCAGAAGCGCATGATTTCTAGCTCGGACTTGCCCTTCGGATCAAAGTCGGAGCCACCCTTGCCGCCACCGATCGGCAGGCCGGTCAGGGAGTTCTTGAAGATCTGCTCGAAGCCCAGGAACTTAATGATGCCGAGGTTCACGCTCGGGTGGAAGCGCAGACCACCCTTGTACGGGCCCAGCACAGAGTTGAATTGAACACGGAAGCCACGGTTGACCTGGACCTTCCCCTGGTCATCGACCCACGGCACGCGGAAAATGATCTGACGCTCCGGCTCACACAGACGCTGAACCAAGCCGTAGTCACCGTAGTGTGGGTCCTTTTCCAGGACGACCTTCAGCGACTCCAGAACTTCTGCCACTGCCTGGTGGAACTCCGGCTCACCGGCGTTTCGGGTGAGAATCTGGTCATAGAGTCCCGAAACCTTCTGCTCGATATTCAAAATAAACCTCTCTGCGAAACCATTATGGCGCCCACGAAGAACAAACCGTCAGCGGTTGTAAACCACTTTCCGGTTGCCGTAACTCGGTGGCACAGGTTGTGTGCACAAGGACTGGGCAACTGTAGATATTGAAGCGGACATAATTATACAACGGCATATTGCTGGGAAAACTCGTAGCGATTCGCGCTACACCCGTTGGCCAAGCCAATCACTGACTCTGTGGAGGCTTACACTTTTCACGAATTAGGTAGGATATTACCTAAATACGGCAACATTCCAGGGATACGTCGCAACAGATTCGAGCATTTCGTCGAACTCACGCAGCACTGGGTCCGGGGGCAATTCTGCACGCGGAGTCAGTAGCTCAGAGAGGTCCATAGCGAGTTCATTGAGAGAACCGCCGTGCTGATCGAAGCTCAAGAGATAACGGAATACCTTCCTATCCCCCAACGGCTCCTTCGGGTTCTCACGCTCCCACTGCTCCACCAACTGCGCGTCCGTGTCCGCCGACGCCACCGAAACATCCACGTCACTAACTCGCCCGGCGCGGTCAAACTCACTCAACTTGGTACGAAATGCCTCGGCCAGCGCCTCCGATTCGGTCGGCTTCACCAGGCAGTGAAAAACAATCTTCGACATAACTTCACAGGCTAAGCCACGCGAGACGGCCAGACAATAGCTAACCGTCGTCAAGCCCTTGTCCCCCCCTACGTTGGCGCGCCGACCGCCAGCAAAGACGTAGTGTTGGACTTATGCAGGCTTTCAGCAATCCCCTCATCACGCTTGCCGACGGCACGGTGAAGCAAGTCAATCCTTTTTCCGGTACCCAGGTGTGGACAGTCCCAGGTCGTGGCAATCGGCCGTTGGGAATTAAGCACACGGATCCGCAGCCATTGAGCGAGGAGGATTTTGGATCCCGCGACTCCTTTGGCTGGAACAACCTGCTGCAAACCCCGCCGGAGAAGGCCCGCGTTGTCCTCGACGAATCGGTATTCGGCGGCTACAGCACGGTGACCGGAGTACTGCCCGACCAGCTCTTCGACACCACTGCGGAGTTCCGCCGCGTGCCCAACCTGTTCGAGATCGTCTCCTATGACTATTGGTCGGAAAACTACGGCTTCGAGCCCGACCGCGAAACTCAGCAACGCATGGAGGCCTACCTCGATGACCCGAAGGGCCGCGAGCACGTGCTCAACATCATTCGCACGCGCTACCGCGCCGCTGGACGCAGTGAAGAGGAAATCAGCGCGCTTTCCGACGAGGAATTGCTGCGCCGCGCCCCAAGCTATTTCGCCGGCGGCCACGATGTGATTGTTGCCCGTCGCCACTTTGTCGACGCCGCTACCCACGATAACCAGCTGGCTTCTTCTGGCACATTGAGCGTTGCCGAGCACCGCGCACTCATTGCGTTTACCGTCGAGTCGATTGCTGACCTGTACCGACGGAACCGCTACGTGCGTTATGTGGCCGCTTTCCAAAACTGGCTGAAACCGGCAGGCGCAAGCTTCGATCACTTGCACAAGCAGCTTGTGGCCATCGATGAGCACGGCGAGCAGCTCAAGCGCGAAGTGCAGGCGGTGCGCAAGAACCCGAATATCTACAACGAATACGCAGTGGACTATGCGGCCCGCCACAACCTGGTTATTGCGGAAAACGAGCACGCGGTGGCTTTCGCAGGATTCGGACACCGCTACCCGACGCTGGAGATCTTCTCGAAGTCGGATGTCTGCGAACCGTGGCTGCAAACCCGGGCTGAGATAGACGCAATGTCGGACCTGATTCACGCATGTCATGCCGCTGCCGGGCCCACCATTCCGTGTAACGAGGAATGGCACCACCGCCCTGTCGATTTGGATGCCCGCATGCCGTGGCGCGTAATGATTAAGTGGCGCACCTCAAATTTGGCCGGTTTTGAAGGTGGCACCAAGATTTATCTGAACACCATCTCCCCATGGGATCTGCGCGACCGCGTTGTCCCGGAGATGTACCGTTTACGGGAGACCGGAAAGATTTCGGACAGCATTCACATTGCGACCGAGTGCCAGTGCCAGCCAAACTCGCTGAAATACAACCCGCTCGTCGAAGACGGGTCGCGACTGTAGTTCTCTGGCACAGAGTAGAGAGAAGTTAGGAGTCTTAATCCAGGTGAGCAACAATGAAGCACGACTGAGCCGCATTCGCGACCTCATCGCCACTCATCGAGTGCCATTGGACAGGCAGTGGGAAATCTACCGTTACCTGCACCAGCACCCGGAGCTATCTCAGGCGGAGGAGAAAACTGCCGCGTATCTGGCCGGTGCTCTTCGCGACATGGGCACTTACACGGTGTATGAGGGAATCGGTGGTCACGGCCTCGTTGGTGTCATGGAAAATGGCCCCGGCCCTACCGTGCTGTTCCGCGCTGATATCGATGCGCTTCCGGTGTTCGAGGAAACAGGTGTGGATTTCGCTTCCTCTGCCACCGGTACCGCCCGCGATGGTTCTGCCACCGCCGTCATGCACGCCTGTGGCCATGACATGCACATGACGGCCGGTCTTGGTCTGGCTAGCCTGATGGCAGCAACTAAGTCTGAGTGGTCGGGTACTTTCATTGCCCTGTTCCAGCCCGCCGAGGAACTGGCCTGTGGTGCACAGGCTATGATTGACGACGGCCTGGCAGACCTCATCCCCACCCCAGATGTGTGCTTCGGCCAGCACATTGTTCCCGGCCCCGCAGGTCAGGTAATGACCATGCCCGGCCCGGCACTTGCTGGCTGTGACACCATTAGCATCACGCTGACAGGTCGCTCCGCACATGGATCTATGCCGCACAACGCCATTGACCCGACGTACTTGGCTGCCGCAATCGTTCTGCGCTTGCAAGGAATTGTGGGGCGCGAGATTCCTCCCCACGAGTTTGGTGTTTTGTCCGTCGGCACGCTGCAGTCCGGCAATTCGAATAACACAATCCCCGGCCAGGCCAAGATTGTGCTGAATATTCGCTACTACTCCAACGATGTGCGCGCGAAGCTCGTTGCGGGCATTGAGCGCGTTGTTCGTGGCGAGTGCCTGGCTTCCGGCACTGAGGTTGAGCCTGTGATTGAGTACTCCGATCACGGCGAAGTCACTGACAATGATCCGGAGGCGTTTGCCACGATTCGCCCGGTCATGGACGCTGTGCTCGGCGACGATTCCACCGATGCTGTGCCGTGGACCGCGTCGGAGGACTTCTCAGACCTGCCGCGTGGGCTGAACTGCCCATATGTCTACTGGACTGTTGGCGCCACACCTCGGGATACGTGGGAAGCCGCCGTTGCTGCCGACCGCGTGGTCGAAGACGTACCGTCGAATCACATGCCGACATTCCTGCCGGACTTCGAGCCGACGGCTACCTCCGCGACTTCTGCCGCCGCTGCCGCCGTACTGTCCTACTTGGCAAAGTAAGGGCTGCGTGCCGGCCGCTTGCCACCGCGCACAGCGCAATGATCCCTCCGAACAGCCCGACAGCCCAGGTCGAAAGGCTCCAAGCAAAAAGCCGGTAAGCCCCAAAAGGGCTTACCGGCTTTTCCTAACGCGCCAGAGAGCTAGCGAGCGTCCTCGCCAATAACGTGGACGTGAATCATGTTGGTATTGCCCTCATTTCCTGGAGGGGTACCAGCAACAACGACCAGCGTGTCGCCAGCGTTGTAGTTTTCCATGGTCAAGAGCTGCTCATCGATGACCTGCATGATCTCATCCGTGCTGTTAACCTCGCGCACCAAGAAGGTCTCCGCACCCCACGTCAGCGCAAGCTGCGAACGAACCTGCTGATTCGGAGTGAATACCAGCAGCGGCAGGCGAGAGTGCAAGCGTGCCACACGGCGAGCGGTATCACCCGAGGTGGTGAAAGCAACCATAGCGCGGGCATTCAAGCGCTCACCGATATCGCGAGCTGCGTAGGAAATCACACCACGCTTCGTGCGAGGCATGTGGGTCAGCGCAGGAACTTCCCCCTCGCGCTCAGCGGCGGTGACGATGCGAGCCATGGTCTTAACCGTGGACTGCGGGTACTTACCAACCGAGGTCTCACCCGAGAGCATCACGGCATCTGCGCCATCGAGCACAGCGTTGGCCACGTCGGAGGCCTCCGCACGAGTCGGGCGCGAGTTCGAAATCATGGAGTCGAGCATCTGGGTGGCGACGATGACCGGCTTGGCGTTCTCGCGGGCAATCTGAATAGCGCGCTTCTGAACCAGCGGAACATCTTCCAACGGCACCTCAACACCAAGGTCACCACGGGCGACCATCACGGCATCGAAGGCCAGGATGATGGCCTCGAGAGACTCGACTGCCTCTGGCTTCTCCAGCTTGGCGATAATCGGGACACGACGGCCAACCTCATCCATGACCGCATGGACCAGTTCGACGTCGGAAGGCGAACGGACGAAGGACAGCGCGATGAAGTCGACTCCCAGCTTCAGAGCGAAGCGCAGGTCGGCGATATCCTTCTCTGACAGAGCCGGCACCGAGATGTTCATCCCCGGCAGGGAAACACCCTTGTTGTTCGAGACCGGACCGCCCTCGATGACACGGCACACCACATCGTTGCCATCTACCTCGATGCACTCCAGGCCCACCTTGCCGTCGTCGACAAGCAGGCGATCGCCCGGACGGGCATCGTCAGCGAGATTCTTGTACGTGGTGGAGACGCGGTCGTGCGTGCCTTCGACATCGTCGACGGTGATGCGGACAATCTCGCCGTCAGCCCAATACGTCGAGCCTTCCTTAAAACGACCGAGGCGAATCTTTGGTCCCTGCAAGTCGGCGAGAATACCGACGGCATGTCCCGTAGCGTCGGATGCTTCACGCACCCAGTGGTAGTTCTGAGCGTGGTCCTCATGCTCACCGTGAGAGAAATTCAGGCGGGCAACATCCATGCCGGCGTTGACCAGCCCGGTAATCCCCTCCAGCGAAGCAACTGCTGGACCGAGGGTACATACAATCTTCGTTCGTCTAAGCACGGCCTCCAGCCTAGTCCCTTAACGGGCTATGCGTCAGTTGGAAGCACTGTGAGCTTCAGCAGCCTCGCGCTCTCCCCTGACTTCAGCTGCGGTTTCGCGGCTCTTGGACCGCAGAATCCACAAAGCAATGACAGCGCAGAAAAAGACCACGAGCGACGTGATGTTATTAATACGCACACCGAATATCAGCGTTGCGTCATCGACGCGCATGAGTTCAATGAAGAAACGCCCCAAAGTGTAGGCCGCGACATAGAGCGCAAAGACGCGTCCTCCGCCCATCTTGAACTTTCGGTCCGCCCACACAATGACCAGACAGGCGAGGACGTTCCACACCATCTCGTAGAGAAACGTTGGATGCACCACGGCCAGCACTTCGCCTGTCGACGTTCCGGTGACAGGGGCGACCCGGCCAAACTCATCAACTCGTTGGTAAATTTCCAGGCCCCACGGAAGTGACGTTGGGCCACCGTAGAGTTCCTGGTTGAACCAATTGCCCAGACGCCCAATGGCCTGTCCAAGGATGATCGCGGGTGCGGCCGCGTCAAGAACTGGCGCAAACGGCACCTTTCGCCACTTAGCGACCGCCCACGCAGCCAGCACTCCTAGCGCCACCGCTCCCCAGATGCCGAGGCCACCATTGGTGATTTTCAGTGCATCGGCGGGATTGGCGCCGGGGCCGAAGTACTTCTCCCAGTCGGTGGCGACGTGGTAGAGACGGCCGCCGATAATGCCCGCAGGAATAACCGCAATGGCAATGTCGAGGACTAACTCCGGGTCTCCACCCCTGGCCGCGTAGCGGCGCTGCATCCAGTAAATGCCGACGAGTACGCCAATCAAGATGGAAATCGCGTAACCACGCAGTGGTAGCGGCCCTAACTGCCACACCCCCTGCGGCGGAGAGGGAATGTTGGCCAGATACGTCGTTGCAGTTTCAGCGAGAACAAGGGTGGAACTCATAAATGCGCTAGCTCTCTCCTCGTACGCCCGCGGCGAGTTCGCGGGCGAGCGTTACCAGGTCATCGGTGCTCTTCATCGCGGCCTTGATCAGTGCTGAGCCAACGATCACGCCATCTGCAAACTCGGCAATCTCGGCGGCCTGTGCCCCATTGGAGACACCCAAACCGACGCACACCGGTGTATCGGTGACCTCGCGCGTGCGGGCAACCAACTTGCCGGCGGCCGAGTCGACGCTAGCCTGGGCACCTGTGACACCCATGTGGCTGGTGGCGTAGACGAAGCCGGTCGACGCGGTGGCAGTTAGCTGCAGACGCTCGTTGGTCGATGACGGGGCCACCAACATGATGTTGGACAGACCATTGGCCTCAGCTGCACGCTGCCATTGGCCGGCCTCCTCGGGGATGAGATCCGGGATAATGGTGCCCCGACCACCAGCGGCGGCCAAGTCCTCGGCGAAACGCTCCGGACCATACTGGAGAATCGGATTCCAGTAGCTCATGACCACACAGGTACCGCCGTGCTCGGTGACTTCGCGAACCACCCGCATAATCTCACGGGTACGGAAGCCCGCATCCAGAGCCACGTTGGCGGCATCCTGAATGGTTGGGCCATCCATCATCGGGTCGGAGAAAGGCAGGCCGACCTCGATGATGTCGGCGCCAGCGTCGACAATCGCCTTGATGTTCTCAATCGACTTATCGGTGGTCGGGAAACCCGCTGGGTAGTAGCCGATGAATGCTGCGCGGTTTTCCTCACGGACCTTGTCAAAGACGTCACTCAGACTCATTTAGGACTCCTCCATCAGATCAAACCACTTAGCAGCGGTGTCGACATCCTTGTCACCGCGACCGGAAACATTGACAATAATCAGCGGCTTACGGCCCAGCTCTTCATTCAGTTCACCGCTGATGAGTCGGGCGGCAGCCACCGCGTGTGCGGACTCGATAGCGGGCAGGATGCCCTCCATCCGAGTCAGGTCCTGGAATGCCTGCATCGCCTGGGTATCGGTCACCGGCAGGTAGGACGCGCGATCAATATCAGCCAGGTAAGAGTGCTCCGGGCCCACGCCCGGGTAATCCAGACCCGCGGAAATCGAATGAGACTCTGTAATCTGGCCGTCCTCGTTCTGCATCAGGGCGGCGAAGGAGCCCTGGAACACCCCCGGATTACCGGCGGCCGAAATCGGTGCTGCATGGCGACCGGTCTCAACACCGTCACCGCCAGCTTCAGCGCCAATCAGTCGAACCGATTCATCATCGATGAAGTGGTGGAACGCGCCGATCGCATTAGAACCGCCGCCGACACACGCCACGACAGCGTCGGGAAGCGAGCCGGTCTCCGCGAGAATCTGCTGGCGTGCCTCGGCGCTGATGATGCGTTGGAAGTCGCGCACCATTGTTGGGAACGGGTGCGGGCCGGCTGCAGTGCCGAAGCAGTAGTAGGTGTCATCGGCGTGTGAAACCCAAAAACGCATGGCCTCATTGATCGCGTCCTTGAGAGTCTTCGAGCCAATCTCGACCTCGATAACCTCGGCACCAAGCAAACGCATGCGAGCGATATTGAGACGCTGGCGGATTGCGTCGACCTTGCCCATGTAGATACGGCAGTTAAGGCCGAGCAGCGCACAGGCAGTCGCGGTTGCGACACCGTGCTGGCCGGCACCGGTCTCGGCAATGATGTTCTTCTTGCCCATGCGCTTAGCAAGCAGAACCTGTCCCAAGACGTTATTAATCTTGTGGCTACCTGTGTGATTCAAATCCTCGCGCTTGAGCCAGACGTCAGCGCCGATATCAGCGGAGAACTTCTCCGCGTAGTACAGCGGCGAGGGACGTCCGACATAAGTACGCTGAAGCCGGTCGAGCTCATCGAGAAAATCCTGATCAACGCGGGCCTTCGCGTAGCCATCGGTGACCTCACCGATAACGGCCATCAGCGCCTCCGGCACAAACTGGCCGCCCCACTTACCCCAGTGCCCAATGGCATCTGATTCGTGGTTCGTTGTCTCCGCGATAACCTCACCCATCGTGGGCAGGCGGTCACCGCGGGCATCATGATTCTTGAAATCTTGGTCACTCACAGTTATCTATTGTGGACTATCCCCACCGGTTGCGGGGACATAAGGCCTAAGAAACTGTGGTGTGCCAGCACAACAGGTGTGACACGCAACCAAACTAGGCGCAGTTCGCAGCGCGGTACAGCTGCTTATCGCAACTGCGGTCTATCACTACTCGCTGCGGAGTGTCGGGTGGACACCGGCGGCAACGAGACGTCGGCAAGCCTCACCCGGCTTGCCCGCGGTAACCAGGCCCTCGCCCACCAGTACCGCGTCGGCGCCGTGGGAGGCGTAGTAGCGCAGTTCCTCCGGCCCCTTGACACCGGACTCTGCCACCTTCACAACATGATCCGGCAACATCGGCGCAAGGCGTTCGTACACGGAGAGATCCACGTCGAGGGTCTTTAGATTGCGGGCGTTGATGCCGAGGATCTTGGCACCAGCGGCCTCGGCACGCTCGACCTCTTCTTCGGTGTGCGCCTCAACCAGAGCGTTCATGCCAAGCGACTCGGTGCGATCCAGCAGGGATTCCAGCGTCGGCTGATCCAAAGCGGAGCACATCAGCAGCACCAGGTCGGCACCGTGTGCGCGGGCCTCATGGACCTGGTACGGAGTGACGATGAAATCCTTGCGCAGCACTGGAATGTTGACCGCGCGGCGCACGGCATCGAGGTCGGCGAGCGAACCGCGGAAGCGGCGCTCCTCAGTCAGACAGGAAATGACAGCCGCGCCACCCTGCTCGTACTCTGCCGCCAAGACCTCCGGCGAAGGGATGTCAGCCAGCTCTCCCTTCGACGGAGAGGCACGCTTGACCTCTGCAATCACCTGCACCCCGGGCTTAGCCAGTGCCGCCACGGCATCAATCGGCGACGGCGCCTTCAGCGAGAGCTCCTTGATTTCACCGTAGGAAATCTTGGCTTCCCGAGCAGCGAGATCTTCCCGCACGCCCTCAATAATCTTGTCCAGAACGTTAGCCACGGCCTTACTCCTTATCCAGATCCGTAGGATCTACACCGGCATCCAAAGCATCCCACAGAACTCGACCCGACTGTGGGTCTTCCTCCAGGTCCTCGGCGATACGCTGACGGCGTACCTCCGGGGTCTCATACGCGCTGGACTTCTGCTTCTTCACAGTACCCGGTCGACGCACCAACAATACCGCCCCGACCAGCGCCAATGCGCAGCACAGCAAGGCCAGGGCTGGCCCCATCGCATGCACTTCAATCGCTGAGATCTGCGCCCATTCTGCCACAGTCACCGCATCACTGGCGCGTTGTGAGGCGCTTCCCGACGTCAACAAATCCAGTGCCCGCTGGGAGTCCACACCGTCTTCTCCGCTGGCAAGCAGAGTCATCGGAGTCCACGACGCCGCAATTGCGAGCAGCGCCGCGAGGCCACCGACAATACGGCGCCCCAGTGAGCCCAAAATGGTGGTGGCAAACAGTGCAGCCACCATTGCCAGCGCAATCGACGTCAACTCTGGAGCCCAAACTGCGCCCACCAAATCTGTGGTCGCTGGACCGGACTTGTCATCAACAGTATCGACCGTCAGCCACGCGCTTCGGCTGCACAACCACATTCCCGCTGCGGCCACGCCAATGAGGCCACCGGAGAGCATCGTTGTCGACTTCATCGAAAACCTAGCTCCTTTCCGCTGGGACTAGTGTCTCAGCTGCCGCGACAGCTCGCAGCACGGCCGCGGCCTTGTTGCGGGTCTCCTCATCCTCTGCCACCGGGTCAGAGTCACTGACAATTCCGCCGCCAGCCTGAACATAGACCGTATCGCCCTTCTTCACACCTGTGCGGATGGCAATTGCCTGATCGGTATTGCCCCGGAAGTCAAAGTATCCAACAGTGCCGCCGTAAACACCCCGACGCGTGTCTTCGAACTTGTCGATAATGCTCAGCGCGGAAGGCTTCGGCGCACCCGACAGCGTTCCCGCTGGGAAGGTGGCCGCGAACGCGTCGACGGCAGTGGCGTCGCTGGAAAGCTCGCCGGTGACCGTAGAGACCAGATGCATAACGTGACTGTAGCGCTCAATATGACGGAAGTCGTGCACAACAACACTGCCTGGGCGGCAGACACGTCCGAGGTCATTGCGGCCAAGATCAACGAGCATCAGATGCTCACTATTTTCCTTCTCGTCTGCCAGCAAATCAGCTTCCAGCGCATTGTCCTGCTCCACCGTGGCACCGCGCGGACGTGTGCCCGCGATGGGATTGGTGATGACCTCACTGCCCTGAACTGCCACGAGTGATTCCGGGGAGGAACCGACAATTTGAAAAGCGGTAGCGGAGAAGTCCTTGGTTGGAACGTTGACCAGGAACATGTAGGGCGACGGATTGGAAACCCGCAGGATGCGGTAGATATCAAAAGCTGACGCCTGCGTGTCCATCTCGAACCGCTGCGAGAGCACAATCTGGAACGCATCACCAGCTCGGATGTGGTCCTTACAACGCTCAATACGATCCATGTGGTCGTCGGCGGCGCGCTGGCGACGAATCACCGGCTCTGGGAAGCTAATTTCCGCCGGACGCAGATCAGAGGCCCCCGACAGCCGCTCCACCATCGCATTGACCCGATCACAGGCGGTGTCATACGCCTGGTCAATCCGCTCATCCGAGCCGTCCCAGTTGACAGCATTGGAAATCAGCCACAGCACGCCCTCGTGGTGGTCAAAAGCAGCCAGGTCCTCCACCAGCAACTGCATAAGCTCAGGAATCTGCAAATCATTGTCAGTGGTATCCGGCAGCTGTGGCTCAATGTAGCGGACAATGTCATGCCCGAAGTAGCCAACGAGACCAGAGGTGAGCTTGGGCACCGAAGCGTCGTCGGCAAGCGGAAGCTCCGTGTGCAGCAGCTCCAGCGTGCGACGCAGAGCATCCAACGGATTTCCGCCCTCTGGCGCACCCGACGGCGCATTGCCAATCCAGGTTGCCTCCCCCGCATCATCCACCGTCAGCGCGGCGCGACTGCCGCAACCGATAAACGACCAGCGCGACCACGACTGCCCCACATCGGAGGACTCCAGCAAGAAAGTGCCGGGACGATCGGCCGCGAGCTTGCGGTAGGCCGACAGCGCCGTTTCGCCGTCCGCCAAAACCTTGCGAACCACGGGCACGACCCGATGGTGTGCAGCCAGTTCACGAAAGCGCTCACGCGTGGTCATGGTGATACGAGTCATAGCCGCTATTGTGCCACGCACCCCGGATTGCACATCACTTAACCCCGGACTTCACCGGAGGTGGGCGCGCTTGACGACGAAATCCCTACCTCGGCAACCCGGATCGACTGATTAGCCCTCGAACACGGGATGCACGTCAAAGCAGCTATGCGAGCCAGTGTGGCATGCCGCGCCGTCCTGCACTACCTGCATCAGCACGGTATCGCCATCACAGTCCAACGCCAGCGATGTCACGGTCTGGAAATGGCCACTAGTAAGCCCCTTAATCCAGTACTCGGACCGGGAGCGCGACCAGTAGGTGCCGCGCTTGGTAGCGATGGTATATGCCAGTGCGTGGGAATCCATCCACGCCATCATGAGCACGCGGCCAGTGGATTCCTCCTGCACAATAGCGGGAATCAAGCCGTCAGCGTTGAACTTGGCGATGTTCGCGATATCTGCTGGGAGCGTGTACTCACGCGGATCGTCGCCGGCGCCGTGAGCTGCAGCGCCCGGGGCTAGACCAGTCACTGGCGCACCTCGATTCCCTCGCGGGCCATCTCTTCCTTAACCTCAGCAATGCTGACCTCGCCGAAGTGGAAAATGGATGCGGCCAACACCGCGTTGGCGCCGGCGCGCACTGCTGGCGGGAAGTGCTCTGCCTTGCCCGCACCGCCAGAGGCAATCACCGGGACGTCGACGGCAGCGCGGACTTTCTCCAGAAGCTCCAGGTCGAAACCGTCCTTGGTGCCGTCGCCGTCCATGGAGTTCAGCAGAATCTCGCCGACCCCGAGCTCCTCGCCGCGGCGTGCCCACTCGACGGCGTCGATCCCCGCCGAGCGTGAACCACCGTGCGTCGTCACCTCGAAGCCCGACGGCTGCGGCGTGCCTCCCTCGGGAACGCGGCGGGCATCCACCGACAGGACGACACACTGCGCACCGAAGCGGCGCGACAGCTCGCTGAGCAGTTCTGGACGTGCGATCGCAGCGGTATTGACACTGACCTTGTCAGCTCCGGCGCGGAGCAGCTGATCGACATCCTCGACGCTGCGCACGCCACCGCCGACCGTCAGCGGAATGAAGACCTCACTTGCGGTGCGACGCACCACGTCGAGCATGGTGCCACGGCCATCCTTGGAAGCCGTGACATCCAGGAAGGTCAGCTCATCAGCGCCCTCCTCGCCATAGCGGCGAGCCAGCTCCACCGGATCGCCGGCATCACGGAGATTCTCAAAGTTAACCCCCTTGACGACCCGCCCATTGTTGACATCCAGGCAAGGAATCACGCGTACTGCCAGAGACATAGTTTTTAAGTTCTCCTCGTGTTAGCTCAAAGTTGTGGATCGACGGTTTGCGCAACCACCCAGCTCGGGACGTCGCCCACGGTTTAGCTCCGGAAAGTCTCCGGACGACCCAGTTGGTCAATAATCGACCGCAGCGTGGCATGAACATCGCGAGTTCCCGCCAGCACGCCTACGGAATCATGCCGCCAAGGATTGCCCGCCAAGTCTGTGACCACGCCACCGGCTTCGGAAATCTGAAGTACACCAGCTGCGTTATCCCACACATGCGGTGAGAAAGTCACGGTGCCGCCGAATGCCCCCATCGCGGTGGAACCCAAGTCCACTCCGACAGAGCCAGTAATTCGGATCGTCGGATAGCGTTCGCCCACCTTTGACAGCAGCAGTTGACGCCACTTGCGCGGGAGTGTGCCGTCGGTACTCGCGATGACGGACCCGAAGGCAATCGAAACCGGGCGGCCGGCCTCGGCGTCGATGTTGACGCGACGGCCGTTGACGAACGTGCCGCTACCTTTAGCTGCGGTAATACGCCGGCGTAGCAGAGGCATGGAGGTAATACCAACCACCGGCTCCCCCTCATGCATGAGTGTGAGCAGCATGGCACACAGCGGAAAACCGTTGGAATAGTTCGTGGTGCCGTCAATCGGATCGATGACCCAGGCGGTATGTTCCTCGGGGACTTTGCCACCGAATTCCTCGCCGTAGACGGGCAGCCCAGAATACTGCGTGAGGAGCTTGCGCAGACGACGCTCAATTTCCAGGTCAGTCTCCGTCGCGAAATCTCCGCGCGGCTTCATGACAACCGGGTCCGCGCCCACCTGCTGCGTGAACAGGCCTTCAACCTCATCGAGCGCCGCTTCAGCAATAGCGAGCATCGCCCGCGGTTCCAGGGCATCCATACTTTTCTAAGTCCTTCATCCGCCGTCTCAGCCGGGGTGCCGTTTGCTCGTTAACGCTTTCGCTTGACGACGTCTCCCCGGTCCGGCCACGAAAGTGTTCTTTTTAGCCGCGAGCTACTGCCAGGGCCTCTTCCAGGGTGAAACGCCCTGCGTAGAGCGCCTTACCCACAATTGCGGAGTCAACGCCCTCATCGACCAGTGTGGCAATAGCTGCAATGTCGTCCAGGCTGCTGACACCGCCGGAAGCGACGATTGGAGCATCGGTAGCAGCAGCGACCTCGCGCAGCAGTTCCACATTCGGCCCCTGCAGGGTGCCGTCCTTGGAGACGTCAGTCACCACGAAACGGGATGCACCCTGAGCATCCAGGCGCTCCAGCACCTCCCAGAGGTCACCGCCGTCGGAGACCCAGCCGCGGCCGCGCAAGCGCCACTGCCCCTCTTCGTTAAGAACATCCAGACCAATGGCTACACGGTCGCCGTAGTTGGCGATAACCTCGCGGCACCACTCCGGATTCTCCAGTGCGGCGGTGCCAATATTGACACGGGCGCAGCCGGTGGCCAGCGCAGCTTCGAGCGAAGCGTTGTCACGGATACCGCCGGAGAGCTCTACCTTCACGTCGAGCTTGCCCACAACGTCGGCAAGCAGGTCGTAGTTCGAACCGCGACCAAACGCGGCGTCGAGGTCGACCAGGTGGATCCACTCAGCGCCTGCGTTCTGCCAATTCATGGCAGCTTCCAGCGGTGCACCGTAGGAAGTCTCGGTTCCAGCAGCACCCTGAACAAGGCGCACAGCCTGGCCATCGGCTACGTCTACAGCGGGCAGCAGGGTCAAACTCATGGGGGCTCTACTCTCTTCGACTTTGGGCGTTGTGGCCATAGTCACCACGACGCTTGTTGCTAGTTATCTCAGTATAGGTGGTCTAGGTGGCGAAATTCCGCCACCTACCAGGTAGTGCGGTTAGGGCAGATACTACCGATTGGGCAACTACAGCGTGTCCACCCAGTTCTGCAGCAGCTTCAACCCTGCTTCACCAGACTTCTCAGGGTGGAACTGCGTGGCCCACAGCGGACCGTTTTCCACGGCTGCGATAAACCGATCGGATTCGTGGGCAGACCACGTCACCAGCGGCGGAGCGATGCGAGAATCCGTATCAAGGTCCCACTTGCGCACACCGTAGGAGTGGACGAAGTAAAAACGCTGATCTTCCAGTCCCTTAAACATCTTTGAGCCTTCCGGTACTTCAACCGTGTTCCAGCCCATGTGCGGCAGAATCGACGCCTCGAGACGCTCGACAGTACCGGGCCATTCACCACAACCCGGGGTGCCGGTGACAGCTGCGGATGCGTCGGTCTCCGCTGCGTGGATGCCGTCGGCGTACTCGACGCCGCGGTCAAAGAGCACCTGCATACCGACGCAGATTCCCATCACTGGTCGACCACCTGCGAGTCGAGAGCCGATCAGGCGCGGCCCTTGTACTCGATGCAAACCCTCCATGCATGCGGCATAGGCGCCGACGCCGGGAACGAGCAGACCATCGGCCTCCATCACGGTCTTCGGATCGGCGGTCACAATAACCTCGGCACCCGTGGTGGCCACAGCGCGCTCAGCTGAACGCAAATTACCGGAGCCGTAATCAAGGATGGCAACGGTCGGGGTCTTCGTCGAAGGTGAGACTTGTTCCATAGTTGGACATTTTAAGGCGCTGGGAATCGATGTTTGCCACTTACCCCAAGAAAACTGCCTGGATAGGCAGAAGCACTGGTATACAACTACCGAATACTTTGGTAAACTCAAGGTTAACAACAGGTTAACTAAGTTATTGATTTATCCCTAAAACCCCTGATTACTTTTTCACAGAGAGGCTCCGACGCCATGACTACCGCATCCGTTCTTAGTAAATCATTTGCCATTGTCCGCGAGGACCTTCACCGGCTCTACGGTGCAGCCTGCGATGCTGCGACCATCGATTCCATCCTCGACGATGTCATTGCAGAGCTGTCCAACTCTGCGAAGGTGACTAACTTCCTCCCCGTCCTCGCCGAACGCGAGGCCACCGAACGCATCAAGGCCGCGAGCGGATGCAAGGACTTCGCCCCGCGCCAAGAGATTCTCTTTGCCGATAGTCGCGGTTCCGGCCGTAGCCAGATTGCCACTGCCCTGGCCTACCACCTGGTTGGTGACGAAGTCTTTATCCGCACTATCGGCCTCAATCCAGAGGATGGCCTGAACCCTCGCGTCGTCGCGGCTCTTCACGACCGTGGCGTGGACACCTCACGCCTCACCCAAAAGGCGATTACTCCCCGCGTTTCCCACCGCGCCGATGTTGTCGTGCTCATGGGCATCGACGAGACACCAGCAGTCCCCGGCGACCGCTACGTGGAATGGGATGTCGCAGATCCGGACAGTCTCACAGACGATGAGCTGCAGTCGCTTATCGACGATATCGAAACCCGCCTGCGGGCTCTCTTCACCGAGATGGACGTCGCCGTCGCATAAACAGGCACGGCTGACCCCACACCGGGGGTTGCATCTAATAACCAAAAGAGTGGCTGCGCAAGAACTTGCGCAGCCACTCTTTTTCAAACGTCTCTTTGTATGTAGTTACTTCTTCTTGCGGTCCCGAACCGTCAAACGCGTCACTGCATTCTTTGCCGGGCGGGCAACACGCACAGCGGCCTCCGGCGTACGACGCTTCACGGCATCCCCCAGACGACGCAGCGTAGCGCGGGTGTTCTGGTACTCCGCCACGCGGTGCTTTCCGATGATTCGGTCGAGCACCGCACCAATGAGGCCAACTGCCAGCAGAGCTGCCGCAAAGGCAAAGACAGCCGGGTACGGACGGAGTGCAGCCGCGGCTACGGCTCCCAGAACGAACGAGCCGATACCAGTGCCCGAGTCAAAGGACATGTTCCAGAAGGCACTGGCCTCAGCAGTACGGTCACGCGGCAGGCGGGCAAACATCAGCAGCAGAGCCTCATTTTGCACTATGCCGAAGCCCGCGCCGTAGAAAACGGCCGCAACCAGCAGCAGCCAGGCCGACAAATCAAAGAGAACCACGCCGGACATCATCAGCAGACCAATAAAACCACTGATCAATGCCGGAATCAGCAGAATTCCAGCCTCCGACTTCCGGTCGGCGTAGATTCCTGCGAAATAACGGAACACCATCTGCGCGCCACCGAGAACAGACAGCGACAGGCCAGCCACAACCGCACCGGAGACCAGATCGATTTCGCGAGCTGCCGGGGCAAGGAATGCGGAAATACCACCAAAGCCCATCGCAATCGTGCAAATTGCGAGCGCGGGAATGGCCACCAGCTTCCATGTGGCAACGTGCTCAACGGGGCTCGGCTGAGTTGCTGCAGATCCGGGCACAGGATCGCCGACGTCTTCCTTGCCGCCCTTGCCCTCCTTCGGCGCTGGCTTAATCTTCGGGATAAAGAGTGCCATCAACGAACCGACAAGCGAGATGACGGCGCCCAAGACATAAACAGGGGTGTAAGAACCCGTCTTGTCCGCAATGATTAGTCCTAGTGGCAAGAAAATGAGCTCAGATAAACCAACTGCCACACCGAGAACGCCAGAGGCCTTACCCAGAAATTTCATTGGCACTAGCTCGGCAATCAATGCGGACTCGGCGACAGTCAACGCACCGAAGCCCATACCGCGGAGAACCGCAATGATGAGCACCAAAGCAGCATCGGTGCCAAAGATGTGCAGAATCGTCGGCAAGCCCAGAAACAGACCTGAAATCAGCATGGTCATGCCGTAGCCAAGACGGCGACACATACGTGGAGTCTGCGTCTGTGTGAGAACGGTAGCGGCCATAAAAACACCGGTGTAGGCACCGGCGAGCGAGGTTCCACCGCCATCGTCAAGAATTGCCTGCGGAATGACAGGCATGAGGAGTGACCAGCCACCGAAGGCGGCCATCACGGCGACTAGCGTAGGTACTAGTCCGGGCGCTTTCCACATGCTGTCCAGTTCGTCCAACTGCCTGCGGTCCATCACCCGGGACGCCATTTACTCCATCACTCCTATCAACCACAAAATTGCGCCGGCGAGCGCGATCACAGATAAGAGACCAAGGACAATTGTTCCGACCCTCGATCCGGATTTATAGAGTGACCATGTTCCGCCCACCAGCAGACCAGCGACAATGAACAAAAAATAAGTGCTCAGCGTCGATGCGGTAGACACCTGCGCTAAAAGCACGTCTACAGACGTTGTTACCATCGATTCCCCTAAAATGCCAGCTAAGGCGGATTTTCCGGTTTCCTACAGCGGCCGTCTACTACAGCTGCGACCTACAGAGTGCCCTTGGTCGACGGCACACCGTGGACGCGCGGGTCGTCCTCGACGGCAGCACGCAGGGCACGGGCCACAGCCTTGTACTCAGCCTCGGTGATGTGGTGCGGATCGCGCCCGTAGAGACAGCGAACATGCAGCGCAATACGGGCATTTAGGGCGAAGGACTCAAAGAAATGCTCATTGATAACCGTTGCGTAGTGACCACCAATGACGGCAGTCAACATCTGCTCTGGTTCGCCAGTGCCAACGAAGTACGGGCGACCAGACACATCAACCACTGCGTGTGCCAGCGTTTCATCCATCGGGATATAGCAGTCACCAAAGCGACGAATACCAGACTTGTCCCCCAACGCCTGGGCGAAGGCCTGCCCCATCACAATGCCGGTATCCTCCACCGTGTGGTGCGCATCGACCTCGGTGTCGCCGTTGGCGTGCACAGTCAGGTCGAAGCTGCCGTGGGAGCCGAAAGCGGTCAACATGTGGTCGAAGAACGGCAGACCGGTCGAAATATCGGTCTTGCCGGTGCCATCGAGATTCACCGAGCAGACGATGCTCGATTCGCGGGTGGCGCGCTCGACACGGCCAACGCGCTCAGTGCGCTCTGCCTCCAGATGGTCCTTATCACTGAAGTGCATAAGTCAGATCTCTCCTTGTAGTGGGATGTACCGGCAGCATTTCGCTTAAGCCAGCGCGGTCGCTGCCAATTTCTTGGCCGCCGCCAGCAGCGCATCATTTTCGCTGGGCAGACCAATAGTGGCACGGAGACGACCGGGCACGCCAACATCGCGGATGAGTACTCCCTCGTCCAAGAAGCTCTGCCATGCCGTGGCGGCATCGGCGAAGCGCCCAAAGAAGACGAAGTTCGAGTACGAGTCAATCACGTCGTAGCCATAGCTGTTCAGGGCGGCTACGACGCGATCACGCTCGTCGGCAAGCTTTGCGACGGTCGACAGCGTCGCATCCGAGTGGCGAAGTGCAACCGTGGCAGCGGCCTGCGTCAACGTCGACAGGTGGTATGGCAGACGTACGAGCATCACAGCATCAATAAATGCCGGGTTAGCAACGAAGTAGCCGAGGCGGCCTCCGGCGAAGTCGAAAGCCTTGCTCATCGTACGGGAGACAACCAGCTTCGACGGGAACTCAGCCAGCAGCGTTGTCGCCGACGGCTCCTCAGTGAACTCGGCGTAGGCCTCATCGACAATGACGATGCCCGGCGCGGCTTCAATAATGCGGCGCAGGTCAGCGAGCGTGGTCAGATTGCCAGTCGGGTTGTTCGGAGTCGTGATGAAGATGACGTCAGGACGGTGCTCGGCAATGGCCGCGAGCGCACTATCCATGTCGATGTCGAAGGTCTCCGGGTCGCGGGCGATGCCGATGAACTCCGTCTGCGTGCCGGACGAGAGGATCGGGTGCATCGAGTAGCTGGGCACAAAGCCCATTGCGCTGCGCCCCGGCCCGCCAAATGCCTGCAGCAGCTGCTGGAGAATCTCATTGGAGCCGTTGGCGGCCCATACCTGGTCGACGGTGATGTCCACGCCGGTCTGGCGGGTGACATAATCGGCGAGTGCGCTGCGCAGTGCTACTGCGTCACGGTCCGGGTAGCGGTTGAGGTCAGAGGCGACCTTCTCCACTTGCGCCACCAGGTCGGCGATGAGGTCATCGGATGGCGGGTACGGGTTTTCGTTGGTGTTCAGGCGAACATCGACGTCGAGCTGCGGGGCACCGTAGGCTTCCTCGCCGCGCAGTTCGTCGCGCAGTGGCAAATCTGCCAGCGCCAACTTGGCTACCGACGGCTGTGGCTGATTCTCAGGCTGGTTGCTCATTAGTTGTTCCCCTTTTCTGCGCCATTGTCCTCAGAGCCGAGAAGCGTCTCAAAGCGGGCACGGATGGCCTCGCCGTGCGCTGGCAGTCGTTCTTCGTTGGCCAGGACTACTACGCTGTCGGCAACTTCCTTCAACGCGGCCTCGTTGTAGTCAATCATGTGGACCGACTTGAGGAAGGTGTGCGTTGACAGGCCCGAGGCGTGGCGGGCGGTGCCGGAGGTCGGCAACACGTGGTTAGAGCCGGCCGAGTAATCGCCCAGTGGCACCGGCGAGAAGCGACCGATGAAGATTGCGCCGGCATTGGTAATGCGTTCGGCATCGGCCTGCGCGTTTTCGGTGTGGATCTCGAGGTGCTCAGCGGCGTAGGCATCTGCAACCTGGATGCCGATATTCATGTCGTCGACAAGCACGATGCCAGACTGATCGCCGGTGAGCGCCTCGCGAACGCGGTCGGCGTTCATGGTGACCTCGTAGCGGTTTTCGACCTCGCGGTCGACGGTGGCGGCGAAATCGGCGTCGTCGGTGATAAGCACGCTGGCGGCCATGACGTCGTGCTCAGCCTGGGAAATCAGGTCGTAGGCGACGGAGACAGGATCAGCGGTGTTATCTGCGAGAATGGCAATTTCGGTCGGGCCAGCTTCGGCGTCGATACCGACGACCGAGCGGCACAGGCGTTTGGCGGCGGTAACGAAGATGTTGCCCGGACCGGTGACCATGTCGACCGGCTCGAGGCTCTCGTTTTCATCGCCGTATGCGAGCAGTGCGACGGCCTGTGCACCACCGACGGCCCACACCTCGGTCACGCCAAGCAGCTTGCAGGCAGCCAGGATGGTCGGGTGCGGCCAGCCGTCGTTGTCGGCCTGCGGCGGAGAGGCGACGACGAGGGACTCCACACCAGCTTCCTGAGCTGGGATGACGTTCATCAATACAGACGACGGGTAGACGGCGTTGCCCCCGGGGACGTAAAGACCGACGCGCGAAACCGGAATCCACTTCTCGCGGACAATGCCGCCGGGCAGAATTTCAACAGTCTTATCATTCGGCTTCTGAGCAGCGTGGAACGCGCGCACGCGCCCGATGGACTCCTGCAGAGCAGAGCGGACATCGTCTTCCAGCGCAGCTTCCGCGGCATCGATAACCTCCGCTGGAACGCGCATGGATGCCGGACGAATACGGTCAAACTTCTCGGAGTACTCCATCGCCGCTTCCACACCACGGACTGCCACGTCATCGACGACGGGTTTGACCGTGGGAATCATCGAATCAACGTCTGCCGCACCACGCGGCAACACTCGACGCAGAGTGGCGGTGGTGGGAGTCTGACCGCGAAGATCAATAGTGGACAACATAATTAATTAGTAACCGCCTATTCGCACGATGGATTCATACGTGAGCACTTCAGAGTGACAAAGAAATGACAACAAAGTATTGAAAATCTGGGTCAAAGCCAAAGACTTTATCCACGGTTTTCGCTACTATTCGCCCTTAAAGGCACCCTTGAGTATGAACTAAGCATATCTTTCTCACGTTAGGTTCATACCGATTGCCCCATTTAACCCCTCATACTGTGGCGCAAGTTAGCTCCGCCACAGTGCCCCATTACAGTGTTAAGGAAAGTAGTAACCAGTCGTAGAAAGGTCAGCTGTTGAACCAGGAAGGAAACAGCCCGGATTTGCCGGAGCTCGTCGCAGCCTATGCAGACGCGACCGCAGCCGACAATTCCCTGGCCACGCGCCAACTGGAATCAGTTTTCGCGCATCATTTCTACAACCCACAGCTCTTTTCTGACCCGGAAGCCCACGGCGTTACCGAACACGTCGGCGCGTTTTACCGCATAGTCCGCGAGGTCACCGAATCGCTCGGCATGATGACGGCTGCGCACGATGCCGCCCTGAACTGGATGGTATGGGCATCCGATAACGACAACGTCCCGGAGTACTGGCGCGCCCGGGCACGGCTGGCCGCGGACGAAGCCCGCCGCTACACCACCTTTATCGCCGATGGCCCCACCTCTGCTGCCGCAGAGACCGAAATCCCACTCATCGCACGCATGAGCAGGGAAATCACCTCGTACCGGGCACTCGTGCTTGCCGACGATCTGGATGCCCCAACCAGCAGTCACAGCGCGGTGACCACGGATGCGGATGGGCCGCGGCCGCAGGAATCGTCGGCAAGCGAAGAAGCGGAGGAGCCGTTTAGCCCACGCCAGTGGAAGAAGCGGGCGGCACTGACTGACGCGCTGATTCGGATTGCAAGCGCCCTGCGAAAGGTCAACCGCGAGGACTTGGCGCGGGAGCTGCACGAGATGATTCGTGCACTGCCGAATGAGGATAAGTTTGAGTCGATTGCGCTGGCGAAGACTCTGACGGAGGCATCACTGCTGCACCGAGCCGGGAAAGTCGTCGACGCAGCGCGACTTTGCGCCTCACAGCTCAATGCAATCGGTAACCGCTCCGTAATCGCGGGCCTTGAGCTGAGGCAGAATTTGGCACGGTACTCGATAGAGACCGGTAATAGCGATACCGCGTTCCGAATGCTGTCAAACAACGTGGCAGTCGCGGACCAGCACAGACTGGACACTGACTATATTCTCGCGGTTCGTGAGATGGCAGACATCAACTTCGAGGTCGCACACAACAAACCCGATGCCGAGGAGATGCTGAAGCTGACTCAGCGCGCCCAGGACGTGTCGGCAGACTACCCCGACTGTGAAGTCACCATGGAAATCGCGCTGCTGAAGGCAACGGCACTGTACGAGCTCGGAGATTTCCGCCACGCCGGCCAGGAAGCGGAGTCGGTTGCAAAGTGGTCTGAGCCTACCCAGGATTCCGCGCGTACTGATTTTTCCTGTGCTATTGCGGCGGAATCGGCAGTCCAAGAGGGAAATACTGAGCATGCTGCAGTACTCTTCGACGCACTGGCCGATATTCGTGCCGGATACTCGTCCCCGATTTCGCCTGCGGAAACTCTGATGGATGCCGCACTATCACTCAGTAACGTGGGCGCCACAAGTGAGCTGACCGACCACCTGATGGAACGCTCACGTGGCTACGTGGTTGGGTCCTGGGAATCGGCCAAGTGGCACGAAGCACAGGCGCTGTTGTGCTGGTCTGTGTGGGACAACGACGGCGTGTACAAGTACGCCGACGAAGCTGCCGAGCTTTTCTTAGAAGCCCACGCCCCTGCCGACGCCGCCCGCACGCTGACTATCGCGGTGCGTGCTGCTGCTAGTGATAACAATGAGGAACGCGCCCGTCGGTTCGCGATTCGCATCGGCGACCTAGTCGGCCCGGATCACCCAGTGCGCGATGAAGTTCGTGGACTAATGCGTAGCTTTTCAAACCCGGATTAACAGCGCACCCGACTGCACAGGTCTGAAAAACAAGGCAGTTTTTGCATCTTCCCGATGCCACGGGCGAAGATAGTCCAATGGTCTGGTGGGAAGAAGAAAACTCTGAGTCTGGAATTCAAGTTGGCGATTGGGATGCCGGCATCGCTGCCGACTACGCGTCAGGGAATTCAGAAAACGCATCAGCAACGGAGAACTCGTCCGAACCCCTGGACTTTCCTCCCCTGCCCAATCCGCTGAAAGCATTGCCGGACTCACTTCCGGAGCTGCTGGTTATTTCCCGCAGGGCCGGTGCCACGCTCGACCACGTCACCAGTTGGCGCGCTGTCACCAAGTTCGCCCACACGCACTGGTTGGCCGACGCGCCTACCAACTCCCCCGATGTCGTTGGCGAATTCCACGCACTCAGGCACGCAGTCGCCGACCAACTGGAATTAGTAGAAGAAGCCGCTGCTGCACGCGCCGAGTGGCTGCGCTGGGCAACTGAGGCCAACATCCGCCCCGCGATCTTGCACGCACGCTCCTACGGAGCATTCGCCGAGGCAGAGGCCTTCATCGACGCCAACCCAGGTGATGCCATCACCGGCCGGCGCCCCGAGGACTCCGAAATCCCCGAGCTGATCAGTCTTACTAAGGACATCGTCGCCACCACTCCACAGCCCGGCGAGGCCTATTACTACCTGGTTAGCGCGGCTGTTGCCGGCGCCGCAGCATCGCTGGCGCGCCGGGCGGAAATCGCTGGTCAACTCTCTGAATGGTCCGCACGCTGGGCACCAAAGCGAAGCAGTTTCGACGACCGCAAGCTGTTGGAGGCGCAGCTCGCACACAGCCGTGGTGAGCTGCGCAGGGCCGCCCGCATCGCAGCCAGCGTCGCGGCAGCCCCTCAGTCGGAACCCGTCACCACGACGATTGAAGCACGCCAATTCCTGGCTTTCCTCTCTCTGGAAGCTGGTGAGGAAGCGGAGGCAATCCGCCAGCTACGCCCAATCGTGCAGGCTGGTCTCGATGCGGGACTCACGGTCGCGGTGCTTCGCAGCGTGCGTCTGCTCTGTGCGCTTCTCAACGCCCACGGCGATTTCGCGGAATCCGCCGACATTGCCCGCCGCGCGCTCGCCAGCGCCGAGGGCATGCCGGTCAACCCCATCACCATGGATATCCAGCTCGTTTTGGCCCGCAGTCTCCTCGATGCCGATGAGGTTGACGAGGCGCTGCGCTTTGCCGAACCAGTTGCGCACTGGTCAGCATTTACCGCCGATGAAGAACGCACCGACGCGGCATTTTCTATTGCCTCCACAGCCGCGGGTCTCGGCAATAATCCCCGCCAGGCGGCAAAGCTGCTCATCGAACACGGCGAGCACCTTGAACGCAACGGCGATACCAAGGGTGCTGCCAAGGCCTACCGCCAGGCTGCGCGTTCCATCATTCATGTCATTGACCTGGTCATTTCCGAAGAGGGCTCCGAATTCACCGCCGAGATCGTCTCCGAGGACGCTTCCGCCGCCATTGACCACACGCTCAACGAGGCTGAGGACCTGCTGCTGCGTTCTCAGAAGCTCATCTCCGACGACTGGTCACTCGCCGACTGGCACGACGATGCCGCCTACGTCTTCTACTCCGCTGGCCGCGACACTTTGGCCATCAACCATGTGGAAGCCGCCGCGAAGGGCTACCTGCAGTCCGGCGATGGCGAGGAAGCCGCCCGCGCGCTGCTGGCGGGGGTTCGATACCGTCTCGACGCGGGTGATTCCGACGGTGCCGCCGCCTACGCCCGGCGCGTCGAAGAGCTTCTGCCCCGCGACGTGTGGGAAGGCCATCCTGTTCTCGATGCCCTTGACGTCATCATCATTCAGTCGCTTGACGACGAATACTAGCGCCCCGCCCACTTCAGTGCTGGCGGTGGCACAAAGTAGAGTGTTAGGTCATGACTACTTCTGGTGATTCCGCGACTTCTAGCCCGCAGCAGCTTTTCGACGCCGCCACGGCATTGGCTGAGGAAAACAACCTCTGGGAAGCAGCCCTAACTCTGATGCAGGGGTTCGAGGAGCTCGGCGACAAGGCTGATGCCCCGCAGACCGACAGTCTGGGGCGCCCCATCCGTGGCTCTGCACCAAAGCTGATGGACAAGGCCGCGGATTGGTTGGATCTGCTGGATAACCTGGAAAAAGACGGCTTCGAGCCGACCGCGGACACCCCACCGCGCCACTTGCGCTGGGCGATGTGGCACACCTTGAACGGCCAGGCAGAGATTCGTCGAGGACATCAGGGGCGCGCCATTGATCACCTGGAGTTAGCGGCGGGACTTTTCCAGTCCGACAAGCTCAATATCCAGGCCGTGCCTCTGCTTGCACAAATTGCACAGTGCCACCTGCATTTGGGCGATGTCGGTGCTGCGGAGAAGGCGCTTTACCGCGCACAGGAAACCTGTGATGAGCAATCACGGGAGCGCTGGGGGTCGGCACTAAGCGAGATTGGGGCAGAGATTGCCCGTCGCCTGTAGGCGAAGCTACGAGGCGAAACCGGGGCTGATTCAGCTACTGCTCGTCGAAGTCGAGTCCGACATCGAACACCTTGGCCGAGTGGGTCAGCGCGCCCACAGCCAGGTAATCGACACCACAGGACGCGTACTCACGAGCCACATCGATGGTCAGTCCACCAGAGGACTCCAGCTGGGTGGCCGGAGAAATCTGCGAGCGGCGCTGCACCGCGATCTGGGTCTCCCAGACCTCGAAGTTGTCCAGCATGACGATGTCCGGCTTCATCGGCAGGATTTCATCGAGCTGTGCGAGGGTATCGACTTCCACCTCGCACGGCAGCTCCGGATACTGAGCCCGCACCCTCTTCAACGCACCGGACACGGAACCGACGGCCACCACGTGGTTGTCCTTAATCAGTGCCTCATCGCCCAATGCATAGCGGTGGTTAATTCCACCACCGCAGGTCACCGCATACTTTTCCAGGTTGCGCAGACCCGGCAGTGTCTTTCGGGAATCGCGCACCCGCGCACCGGTGCCAACGATTGCGTCAGCCCACTGGCGCGTCGCAGTAGCTACACCACTGGCGTGCGTGAGGATATTCAGCATTGTCCGCTCAGCAGTCAGCAACCCCCGAGTCGGCGCAGAAATCGTTGCCAGCACTGTGCCAGGACGCACCAGGGTGCCATCTTCAACGTGCTTTTCGACGGTGAACTCACCCGAGATGACCTCCTGCAGCGTCCACTCCACCGCATCGATAGCCGCGATAACGCCCTCTTGCCGGGCCACCAGCCGGGCGCGTGCCTGCGCAGCTGCCGAGACTGTCGACAGCGAGGTCACATCCGGCCCGAAGCTCATATCTTCCTGCAGTGCCGTCCGAATGAGTCCGCGGGTGATGTTTTCGTTCAGCACCCCGCGCAGAGTGTCCTTCTCAAGAGTCATGGCTAGCTAATCCCTGTCCTTTTCAAACCAAGTGTGGCACCCCAAAGTATATGGTCGTGCCAATGCCGCTTCGACAACTTTCCTTGCGGCTACGACCTGAACCGATTGCGGGAGCCGATCGATAACCGCCAAAGCCTGCCGCAAACTCTGCTCATTGCGCGTTACACCAGCACCTTCCTGCATCGCAGTCTGCAACCGGAAAAGCTGGCGCGGTTCCAGTTCCGGCCGTGGCTGCGGCAGGCCTTCAACCGCCGCTGCGAATTCCTCGTCCCCGACCGGCACAGCGTGTGTTTCAGCGACTTTTTCGGCCACCCGCTTGCCGACGACCAGTCCTTCCAGCAACGAATTGGAAGCCAACCTGTTGGCACCGTGCAGCCCCGTCGCGGAGCATTCACCGGCTGCAAAGAGACCCGGCACGCAAGTTGCACCGAATGGGTCGACGGCAATGCCACCACAGGTGTAGTGGACCGCCGGGGCCACGGGAATGAGGTCCTTGGTCGGATCAATCTCCGCTGCGGTCAGGCCCGCTGTAATCGTCGGAAAGCGGACGGCGAAGTTGTCGATGTGACGTGCGTCGAGGAAGACATGGTCCTCGCCGAGCTGGCGCATGCGAGTCGCGATGGCGCGCGAGACGATATCGCGCGGAGCCAGGTCCCCGCGAGGGTCAACGCCGGCGGTCACACTGTTTCCCCGGGAATCGACGAGGATGGCTCCTTCACCACGGACAGCCTCGCTGATGAGATGGCGTCGGCCGGTGCCGTCTGATGCCGAGCGCTCGTCATAGAGCACTGTCGGGTGGAACTGGATAAACTCCATGTCACGAATCTCCGCGCCAGCGTCGGAGGCCATGCCGATAGCCTCACCGCGGGCGCCCGAGGGCGCCGTGGTCGCGCGGTAAATATGCCCCACGCCACCGGTAGCCAGCAGAGTTGCACCTGCGCGAATAGCGCCGCCACCGCGGGGATCCGCTACCAGCGCCCCCAGCACGCGGCCGTCTTTGCCAACGATGAGCTGGCGCGCTGTAGCGTTCTGCAGTACTCGCACGCCGGTAACTGAGGCTTCTAGGGCGCGCTCAATTTCAGCACCAGTGGCGTCACCACCGGCATGAATGATGCGCCGCGCGTGGTGTCCGCCCTCTTTGGTGCGGGAATATACGGCCGGGTTATCCGGCGCCGGGTCAAATGTGCCGCCTAGCCCAATCAGCCACTCGGTCGCCGCAGCGCCGGCACGGATGATAGAAGCCACGGCCCCTTCATCGCAGTGGCCGGCACCGGCATCGATGGTGTCCGCGATATGGGAATCAGTGGTGTCGTCGAACCCATTGGCCACACGGCCGCTGGGGTCGTCGTCAAGCCCGACGACCGCGAGCCCGCCCTGTGCGAGATTCGTGGCGGCATCGGCGAAACGCAGCTGTTTGCGGGCACCGACCCGCCACTCGACGCTGTCGATAACCAGCACGTCGAGGCCGAGCTCAAGGGCCCTACGCGCAGCACTGAGCCCTGCGACTCCCCCGCCGATGACGAGGAAGTCACACGTCAGTGTCCAACTGTCGAATGATGGGCGCAGACCAAACGTGTTACTCGCCCCCGCCTGGATTACCGATGGCGATCATGCGCTCGACCGAGGCGCGCGCCTTGTCGGCGACCTCAGGGGCGACGTCGACCTCATCGGTGCCCTCAACGAGGCAGCGCAGCAGAGCCGCCGGGGTGATGAGCTTCATGTACGAGCAGGAAGCGCGGTCGTTGACTGGCTCAAAGTCGACATCCGGTGCGGCCTTGCGCAGCTGGTGGAGCATGCCCACCTCAGTGGCCACGAGCACCTTGCCGTTGGGCTCGTTCTCCTTCAGCTTCTGCGCCTCGGTCAGCATCTCGCCGGTGGAGAGCATCTGCACGCGCTCCGGCTCAATAGTGCCTTCACCCGCGAGGTAAATCGCAGAGTTCGCGCAACCGCACTCCGGGTGGATGAACAGCTGCGAATCGGCGTTCTCTTCCGCGCGGTGCGCGAGTTCCTCACCGTTGATGTTGGCGTGGACGTGGCACTCACCAGCCCATACCTTGATGTTGTCGCGGCCGGTCTCACGGCGGACGTGTGCGCCGAGGAACTGATCCGGGTTGAACAGGATCTCCTGGTCTTCCGGGATGGACTTGACCACGTCGACGGCGTTGGAGGAAGTACAGCAGATGTCGGTCAGAGCCTTTACGTCTGCCGTGGTGTTGACGTAGCTGACCACCAGTGCGCCGGGATTCTCAGCCTTCCACTCGGCCAGTTCGTCTGCAGTGATGGAGTCCGCCAGGGAGCAGCCGGCGCGCTCGTCCGGAATAAGGACAGTCTTCTCAGGGCTCAGAATTTTGGCGGTTTCCGCCATGAAGTGGACACCACAGAAAACGATGACATCGGCATCGGTTTCCGCAGCGATGCGGGAAAGCCCGAGGGAATCGCCGGTGTAATCGGCAATATCCTGAATCTCCGGCAGCTGGTAGTTGTGCGCAAGAATTACGGCATTGCGTTCGCGGGCGAGGCGCTTAATCTCCTGAGCCCAGCGCTCATCTGCAATTACGCCACCGTAGCGGCCATCTTTATCGACTACCGATTCGTACAGATCCGATTCAAGGCGCGGCAGGCTGGAAGCATTGGCCGCAAGGCTGGTATTCACGGAAAACTACGTCCTTACTTCAATGGGCTGTGGCTACGACCGGAGAAAACGCCGTCACCGTTACCGGCAACGGTCCCCGGAGGCATTCGCAGCGGACTCAAACGGGCAAGTGCAAGAGACCTAAGCTCGCCACACAATATCGAAAATGCCCCTAAATCGGGGCGAATACCGGCATCGAGGACGAACCTATTTCCCAAAATTGTAAGGCTTGTATAAGCCTATTTCCCAATAACTACCCCTGTTCAGTAGGAAGTAGTGCTTTACGACGGCCCCCGCGCAGAACCTCACTGTCTCACTTAGTGACCGAATCTGCGTCCGTAGCATTGTCCGCAGCGCTCTCGTTACCTTCCGTGAAGTCCGTTTGGAACAACACCCGGGACCACAGTGCGAGCATGGCAACCAGTGGCGCGACCAGCAGTGCTACATAGGTTTTAAAGTCCGGAATCACCGAGAACTTATCGCCCGGCTGCATTCCCGCCAGATCCGGCTGGAGCAATGCCGCAACCGACTGACCGACGAGGTACGTCACCGCTGCACTCATCAAAGCGGAGAAACCTGCCCACCCAATTGCCGTGAGCATCTGTACAGGGGTCGTGATGGCACGGTTTCGGAAGGTAGTAATTCCCAGCACCAGGCCGCTGATGGCAGTGACAGCAACAAACCAGAGCAGCCCGATAAAACCAGCGTCAACGGTTTCCTGAATAATCGCTAGTTGGTTATCTGGGAGCATTTGCACTTGCTGCTTGGGGCGCAGGAATGCCCAGGCCACTCCCGTTATCGCTCCCGTTACAACGGAGAAGAGAACAATACCCGAGGCCATTGCCACGCTCTGCTTTTCAACGTGTGGGACTCGGGTATTTTTCATAGTCATAGTTGACAAACTTACCTCACGGCGCGCATCCAGTACTAGCGCGCCTGAACGGCGCACTTGCACAACCAGCACCTTTTATCGCTGCTCCAACATAACGGAGTCTACTTCGCCGTGGCGCGAGCACTTTGCAGTCCAGCCGTCCGGACGCACCTGCACCACCATCCGGCGCCCACAGAGCTGGCAGAATCGAGGCGCCTCCAGTCCAGCTTTTGCACCATAGGAGCGTTCGCGCACTTCACCAGCTTCGAGGTCGGCGCCGGTAAAAGGATCGAACTTGGGATCGTCTCCCAGCACCATGGCCTGGAGCAGCTCCGTGGAGTCGACTTTCTTACCCCGCGTCGCACGCGGGCTAGATGTCCGAGGCTTAGACAGTTGCATTGAGGGCCTTAATTGGAAGTCGTACCTTGCCAAGCATGTCCAGATCCTGCTCCGCCGGACGGCCCAGCGTGGTCAGGTAATTACCGACAATGACAGCGTTGATACCGCCGAGCAGCCCCTTTTCTGCGCCCAGGTCGCCCAGGGTGAGCTCACGACCACCAGCAAAACGCAGGATGGTCTTCGGCAGAGCCAAGCGGAAGGCACCGATGGCACGCAGTGCGTCCTTGGCTGGCATCGGCTCGCGACCGGCGAACGGAGTGCCCGGACGCGGGTCGAGGAAGTTCATCGGCACCTCGGTCGGGTTGAGCTCCGCCAGGTCCTGAGCGAACTCGGCACGCTGCTCAAGGGTCTCTCCCATACCCAGGATGCCGCCACAGCAGACCTCCATACCGGCTTCGCCGACCATACGCAGGGTGTCATGACGTTCTTCCCAAGTGTGGGTGGTCACGACCTGCGGGAAGTAGCTCTTGGCGGTCTCGAGGTTGTGGTTGTAGCGGTGAATACCAGCCTTGGCCAGGCGATCCACCTGCTCCTGCGTCAGAATGCCCATAGAGGCGGCCACATTAATGTCCACCTCTGCCTGAATGGCGGCGACAGCCTGTTCCATCTGGCTGAGCAGTCGCTCGTCCGGCCCCTTTACTGCAGCAACGATGCAGAACTCAGTCGCACCCGACTTTGCGGTCTGCTTAGCGGCGTCCACCAGCGCCGGGATATCCAGCCATGCCGAACGCACCGGGGACTCGAACAGACCCGACTGCGAACAGAAGTGGCAGTCCTCTGGGCAGCCGCCAGTCTTCAGCGAGATAATGCCTTCAACCTCGACCTCTTCGCCGCACCACTTCAAGCGCACCTCATGAGCCAGCGTCAGCAGATCCTCGATGCTGTCGTCGTCGAGGTTGAGAACCGCCAGGGTCTCCTCGTAGTTCAGCCCCTCTCCGCGGGCGAGCACCTTTTCGCGGGCGAGTTCCAAAATGTCCTGCTGCTGTTGAGTCATGGGGGCGACACTCCTTGAGGCTGGGGATAAAACTTGAACACCGTTTGAGCAGTTGTTCAGTTATCAAACTTAATACCGCATCTACAGAATGTCGAACAGGGTTCAATTCCCGTCGTGTCGCGGTTTTACGCTCCGCATGTCAGTCTTGAGACATCTTCCAGATGATTCTTCTTTCGTCTACGGTAGGCAGTGTGCAATTGACCAAGGACATCATTGTCGACGCAGCTCTTACCATTCTCAACGAGTACGGACTCGGCGATCTCACAATCCGCCGCCTGACTCGCCACTTGGGTACCGCCGCTGGCGCAATGTACTGGCACTACCCTTCCAAGCAGGCACTGCTCGGCGCCGTCGCTGACCGCATCTTGGCTCCCTGCACAGAGTTTTCCGCCACAGGCGATTGGCGCGCCGACACCGAAGCCATCGCCGAGCTGCTCTACTCCTGCCTCACCGCTCATCGGGATGGCGCCGAGGTCGTCTCGGCCGCGCTGGCTACGGGCACCGCCACGATTCGCCCCGAGCAATTGCTTGCCGACGTCCTGGAGAACGCACCCGAAACCTCCATCAGCACCCCATCAGCGGCTGATACCGCGTCCATCCTCGTGTATTTCATTCTCGGCGCGACAGTCGACCAGCAGACAGCCATCGCGCTTAATCTGAACGGCGCCAAGTCTGTATCTGACAAGGGTGACACTAATGGCGAGAACAACGCTAGTACGGGCGCTGCGGCCGAGGCTTCCTCTGAAGATGCCGCTGAACAGGCAAAAGAGCTCGGTCGCCAGCGCATTGCACTGGGAACCGAGCTCTTTATCGCCGGAATTGCGGGGGTTGCCGGGATTAAGGGACCCGCAGGTCAGTAAGCCCCACTGAAGCATTCACGGTCATAGCCAAACCCTGGCATTAGAGCACCAGAGCTGCTACCCAACCAGCTGCCAGCAGCGGCAGGTTGAAGTGCAGAAAGGTCGGGATAACCGAATCGCGAATGTGGTCGTGCTGCCCATCGGCATTGAGACCCATCGTCGGGCCGAGCGTCGAGTCCGATGCTGGCGAACCAGCGTCACCCAGAGCACCTGCAGTACCAATGATGGCGACGGTAGCCATCGGCGAGAAGCCCAGCGACAAACACAACGGCACGTAGATGATGGAGATAATCGGCAGCGTCGAGAAGGATGAACCAATACCCATCGTGACCACTAGACCGACGACCAACATGGCGAATGCAGCGGCAGGCTTGTTGCCCGCAAACAGGTCTGCAGTGGCGGTCACCAGCGGCTCGACCTGGCCGGACTCTGACATCACCGAGGCGAAGCCCTGTGCGGAGATCATGATGAAACCAATCAGGGCCATCATCTTCATACCGGCAGTGAATACGTCGTCCGCCTCACGCCAGCGCACGGCACCGGTAAGCATGAAGATTGCCAGACCAGTGAGCGCACCAATCAACAATGGATCGGCATCGGTCTCCATAGAGTTCATCACAATCTGGACGACGAAGGTCACCACAATCGCAACGAGAGCAACGATGACTCGGTACTTCGACACCGGTTCGTCAGACTGGGATTCCACGCGCGAGGACTCGGCGATTGGCAGATCTTCGTAATGACGTGGCTTCCGGTAGGAGAAAAACACAGCAATGGCCAGACCCGACAACATACCGAGAGCCGGGATGCCCATCGTCATCATGATGTTGATATTGGAAACATCAAGACCAGCATTCTCGATATTCCCCAGCAGAATGTCGTTCAGGAAGATAGAACCGAATCCGACCGGAACCCACATGTAGGTGGTGATCAAACCGAAGGTCATCACACTGGTGATCATTCGGCGGTCGATGTTGAGCCGGTTAAACACCGGCAACAGCGGCGGAATAATCAGCGGGATAAACGCGATGTGAACTGGGATGAGGTTCTGCGACATAATCGCCATGGCCAAAATACCGGCCACCATACCCCACTTGGTCCATGCTTCTGCCTTAGATTTAGCGCCTTCATCCTCTGTGCCAATCTTGGCAATCAGCCAATCGGCCAGCAATTTGGGCAGCCCAGAGGACGCCACTGCCATGGCAAAGGCACCCAGCATGGCGTAACTCAGGGCAATCTTCGCACCACCAGAGAGGCCTTCCTGGAAGGCAACCATTGTGGCATCGAGCCCCATACCGGCGGAAAGACCACCGACCAAGGCGCCAATAAACAGCGCTAGCACAACGTGTACCCGGCAGACCGCCAGGATTAGCATCACCAAAACGGCGAGAAGAACGGCATTCATAAGGAAAATATTAAGGCAACCTTAAGTATTTCCAGCAACCGGGGCTAGAAAGATTTCACCCCAAAATCTTTACACCCCGGCTAATGCGACTAATCAATCGAGACGAGTCCCTGGCCGCCCTGCACTGCGTCACCGACTTCGACATGAATAGAGCCGACGGTGCCTGCAGCCGGGGCCGTAATCTCGGTTTCCATCTTCATTGCCTCGAGAATGAGCAGCACCTCCCCGGCCTCAATCTTCTGGCCTTCCTCGACCAAAATCTTGCTGACCGAACCTGCCAGTGGCGCCACCACCGAATTGGCGGAGACACCCGAGACACTAGCGGTGGCCGGCTCAACGGAAGCGCTAGACGACCCACCCAAAACGATGGGCGAAAGACGCTTGGGCTCCTCAACTACTTCAACGTCGACATCGTAGGCAATGCCGCCGACAGTCACTTTCAATTTCATGGCTCAACAATCCTCACGTAGCAAAAGTCAATGAGTCAGGCTCAAATAAGTCGGTTATCGAAAATTTCCAACTAACGCAGGTTGCGCTGCTGCTGGATCTGGCGGCCCTGCGCAGCCCACGTCTTGTGGCGGTTGTAACGAATTGCCTTCACCTTGCCGCGATTGCCTAGGTACGCAGACACCGCTGCCGAAATGGCGATGACAGTGTCCTCGGGGATATCTGCGTCCACGCGTTTGCGCAGTTCAGCCAACTCGCTTTCTGCCTGATTCAGGCGTGCCGTGGCCTTCTGCAAGCTTGTCGAGGTCGCATCCAACCGGTCGGTCAGTTCAGCGACGAGCGCTCGCAGCTCCTTAATCTCACCGATGCTGTCCGACATTACTGTGGCCCCAATCCGTGCTTCTTGGCCGGGCGAACCTCACGCTTGTTGCGCAGAACCGACAGTGCGTCAGCCACACGCAGGCGAGTTTCCGCCGGGTCAATCACGTCGTCGACCAGTCCTCGCGAGGCAGCGACATACGGCGTCGAGAAGCGTGTCTTGTAATCGGCGATACGCTCGTCGCGCACGCGCGCCTGCTCTTCCTCGTCGCCCGCGGCCGCAATTTCCTTTCGGAAGACCACGTTGACCGCGCCTTCTGCGCCCATCACCGCAATTTCTGCGGTCGGCCATGCGAATACGTAGTCCGCGCCGAGGTCCTTCGAGCACATCGCCAGGTACGCACCGCCGTAGGCCTTACGCATGACGACGGTCACCTTGGGCACAGACGCTGCGGAGTATGCGTAGAGCATCTTTGCGCCGTGGCGGATGATGCCGCCGTGTTCCTGGGTGACGCCCGGCATGAAGCCAGGAACGTCAACCAGGGTGACCAGCGGGATATTAAAGGCGTTGCAGAAGCGGATGAACTTTGCGCCCTTGTCCGAGGAATTGATGTCCAACACACCGGACATCACGTTCGGCTGGTTGGCGACAAAGCCCACGGTACGGCCCAGAACTCGACCAAAGCCGACAACCAGGTTAGTGGCAAAACCCGCCTGGCACTCGAGGAAGTCGCCATTGTCGGCGATACGGATGATGACCTCGCGGACGTCGTAGCCCTTTTTGCCGTCCACAGGGACGATGTCGCGGAGCTCTGAATCCGGCTCGGCATCGAATACCGGATCAACAACCGGCGGCTCTTCTGTGTTGTTCTGTGGCAGGAAGCTTAAGAGCTTCTGCGCAATTAGGATGGCCTGCTCGTCATCGTCGGCAACGAAGTCGATATTACCGGCCTTAGCCATGTGCGCATCAGCGCCACCGAGCTGCTCGGAGGTGACTTCCTCGCCGGTCACAGACTTAATAACGCCCGGACCGGTGATGAACATCTGTGCCTTGCGAGTCTGAATGATGAAGTCGGTCAGCGCTGGCGAGTAGGCAGCGCCACCAGCACATGGACCTGCAATGATGGAAATCTGCGGCACCAGACCGGACAGCCAGACATTATTGTAAAAGACCTGGCCGTAGCCCGACAGAGAGTCAATCCCCTCTTGAATGCGAGCACCACCGGAGTCGTTGATAAACACGAACGGAGTGCCGTTGTCGGCAGCGGCACGCATAGTGGCTGCAACCTTGCGGGACTGCGTTTCACCAGCGGAGCCACCCATGACTGTGAAGTCCTGGGAGGCCACGTGCACTGCCCGGCCGAGAACCGCGGCAGTGCCGGTGACCACACCGTCGGCAGGCGCATCGGCGGTATCCATGCCGAAGTCGGTGGTGCGGTGAGTCATGAACATGCCGGTTTCACGGAAAGTGCCCTCGTCGACGAAGTTGTCGATACGCTCGCGGGCAGTCATCTTCCCACGTTCGTGCTGCTTGGCCTGCCGGGCTTCACCGCCACCGGCCTCAACACGGCGACGCTGAGCATCCAAATAATCCAGGCGCTCCGCCATCGAGGCATCGACGCCCGGCGCGACGGCATCCGCCGAAGTCGGCTGGTTTGCTGAACTTTGCGACATTGCTATCTCTTCTCCCGATGTTCCTAGGCGGGTTCCACCTGGACGGTCTGCGAGCGACCGCCGACGGTGACCTTGTAGCGAATTGGCTCGCGAATGGCATTGGCTGCACCAGAGGCCTGCTCTGCCTCGCGCTTGAGCTGTTCGACAGTCTTACCGACGTTCTTCGGCCCTTCGCCGCGCGTGGTGAAGAATCCCGGTGCGACAGATGGGAACAGTGCGTTGGTCAGGACGTCTTCCGCGGTGCCGTTGTAACCGTCGAGCTCCTTGGCCTGCTCGACCAGGTCGTCCCACTCTGGCTCGAGGAGATCAGCCGGACGAACCGTGATTTCTTCCTTCTTGGTCTGCTCCGCTGCCTGCTTGATCAGCTCTGGGTTGCGCTCACCCGGGCACTGCCCGTAATAGCCGAGCATGAGGTCGGCGAACTCAGCCGTCATAACCTTGTAGCGTCCCATCAGTACGTTAAACACAGCTTGCGTGCCGACGATCTGCGAGCTCGGAGTCACCAGCGGCGGGTAACCGGCGTCCTTTCGGACAATCGGTACTTCACGCATGACCTCTTCGACGCGGTCGCCCGCGCCCTGGGCCTTGAGCTGGTTTTCCATGTTCGACAACATGCCGCCAGGAATCTGCGACATGAAAATGTCGGTATTGACCAGGGTTTTCGACTCGAACTCTGCGTACTTCGGACGCACCTTGCGGAAGTGGTCACGAATGGTGATCAGATTATCCATGTTCAGGTCGGTGGTGTAGTCGGTTCCCTCCAACATTTCCACCAGCGACTCGGTCGGGTTGTGTCCCGGCCCCAGCGACATCGACGAAATTGCTGTGTCCACGACATCCGCACCAGCTTCGATGGCCTTCATCAAAGTCACCATGGTGACACCGGTGGTCGAGTGACAGTGGACGTTAATCTGGGTGTCCTCGCCGTAAGTTTCCTTGATGCCACGGATGATGTCGTAAGCCGGCTGGGGTTTCAGCAGCGCTGCCATGTCCTTCAACGCAATGGAGTCCGCCCCCATATCCAGTAGACGACCAGCGAGCTTAACGTACCCGTCGACGTCGTGAAGCGGAGACGTCGTGTAGCAGATCGTGCCCTGCGCGTGCTTGTCGACGTTCTTGACCGCGCGCATGGCGTGCTCGAGATTGCGTGGATCGTTGAGGGCGTCGAAAACACGGAATACGTCCATGCCGTTTTCAGCGGACTTTTCGACGAACTTGTCAACCACCATGTCCTCGTAGTGGCGGTAGCCGAGGAGATTCTGACCGCGCAGCAGCATCTGCAGGCGGCTGTTCGGCATCAGTTTGCGGAATGTCCGCAGTCGCTCCCAGGGGTCTTCGTTGAGGAAGCGAATGCAAGCGTCGAAGGTTGCGCCACCCCAGCACTCCACACTCCAAAAACCGGCCTTGTCCATTTCTTCACAGACATCGACCATGTCTTCCATAGCCATTCGCGTTGCCATGAGGCTCTGATGAGCGTCTCGGAACGCTACTTCCGTTACACCAATGGTTCGTGGACTCATAATTCCAAAAGTAAAGGCCTTTGGGAATCTTCGCGCGTTGGTGACCGCGAATATTGGGGATTCGGCGCCCACCAAGGTGCGTTTAGAGTGTCAAATTGCCCACTTGCAGGGTTAAATACTTATTTTCGCGCGAACTTTACGCGCTTAACCGTTCAACTCGACTTTTTGTCTGGGGGTCGTTTCTGCGAAGTGCGCTCGACGAATAGGACGGTTTGCGCGCCCACACGGGACTGAAAATGGCTCATGTTTTTTACAAAGCGGTTAAGGTAGTCACATGAACCAAGCAAATACAGTCGGCGATTATCAAGTATGGCCGGGTGAGCCTTACCCGCTCGGATCTACCTACGACGGCGCTGGCACCAACTTTGCGCTCTTTTCCGATGTTGCGGAAAAGGTGGAGCTTTGTCTGATTAGCGCCGAAGGCGAAGAAACACGCATTGCGCTGGAAGAAGTCGATGCGCATATCTGGCACTGCTACATCCCGTCCATCATGCCGGGTCAGCGCTACGCCTACCGTGTACACGGCCCATTCGATCCGGCAAACGGTAAGCGTTGTGACCCCAACAAGCTGCTGGTCGACCCATACGCCAAGGCTTTCGACGGCGAATTCGACGGTCACCCATCACTGTTCAACTACGACATTCATGACCACTCGAAGCGCAACACCGAGGACAGCCTGGGGCACACCATGACCTCCGTGGTCATCAACCCATTCTTCGACTGGGGCGCTGACCGCGCACCTCGCACGCCGTACAACGAGACCGTGATTTACGAGGCCCACGTCAAGGGCATGACCATGACTCACCCGGAGATTCCTGAGGAGCTACGCGGTACCTATGCCGGTCTCGCTCATCCGGCGATCATTGACTACCTCAAGGACCTTGGTGTCACGGCTATCGAACTGATGCCTGTCCACCAGTTCCTCCAGGACGACCACCTGCGTGAAAAGGGGCTGCGCAACTACTGGGGCTACAACACCTTCGGCTTCCTGGCGCCACACCAGGACTACTCGGCTTCCCAAAAGCCAGGCGGCGCAGTCAGCGAGTTCAAGGGCATGGTGCGCGCATTTCACGATGCGGGGATTGAGGTTATCCTCGACGTGGTCTACAACCACACCGCTGAGGGCAACCACATGGGCCCAACCATCTGCTTCCGAGGCATCGACAACGAGGCCTACTACCGTTTGGTCGAGGGTGACCGACAGCACTACATGGACTACACCGGCACCGGTAACTCCCTGAACGTGCGCCACCCGCACTCCCTGCAGCTGATTATGGATTCGCTGCGCTACTGGGTCTCCGAGATGCATGTCGACGGCTTCCGCTTCGATTTGGCCTCCACCCTGGCTCGAGAATTCCACGATGTGGATCGCCTCTCCGCCTTCTTTGACTTGGTGCAGCAGGATCCGATTGTCAGCCAGGTCAAGCTCATCGCAGAGCCGTGGGATGTCGGCGAAGGCGGCTACCAGGTCGGTAACTTCCCACCGCAGTGGACTGAATGGAACGGTAAATACCGCGACACTATCCGTGACTTCTGGCGCGGTGAGCCATCCACGCTCGGCGAGTTCGCTTCGCGTATCACCGGTTCCTCGGACCTGTATGCAAACAATGACCGCCGCCCAACTGCGTCGATTAACTTCGTGACCGCGCACGATGGTTTCACTCTCAACGACTTGGTCAGCTACAACGAGAAGCAGAATATGGCCAACGGCGAGGACAACCGCGACGGCGAGTCCCACAACCGTTCGTGGAACTGCGGCGTGGAAGGCCCGACCGACGACGAGCGCGTTCTTTCTCTGCGCTCCCGTCAGCATCGTAACTTCCTGACCACTCTCCTACTGTCCCAGGGCACTCCGATGATTAGCCATGGCGACGAAATGGGACGTGGCCAGAAGGGCAACAACAACGTCTACTGTCAGGACAACCGTTTGTCATGGGTGGACTGGAATCAGACTCGTACTAACTCTGAACTGGTCGAATACACCCAGTTCCTGACTGAACTGCGTGCAGAACACCCAGTCTTCCGGCGCCGCCGCTTCCTGCGCGGTGGCCCGCTCGGTGCGGAAACCGATGATCGTGACATTGCCTGGCTGACCTATGAGGGTCGTGTCATGACTACCGATGACTGGAACTTCGACTTCGGCAAGTCGTTGATGGTCTGGCTCAACGGCGATGCCATCACTGAACCTGATCGCCGAGGTCACCGGATTGAAGATGACTCCTTCCTCCTGTGCTTCAACGCCCACCACGAGGACATCATGTTCCAAATTCCGGGCACCGAATACGCACACAGCTGGGAAGTCATCATCGACACCACAGAGATTACGGGTCGACCGACTCGCGAGCGCATCGTTGAGCCGGAAGGCGAGCTCCGCGTGCCGGCCCGTTCGACCATCGTGCTGATCGAGCGACACTAGCCGCGTCCGCGTTGGATCCTACACAAAAATCCCCTGTCGGCGGAAGACTTTTCTTCCACTGACAGGGGATTTTCGGCTCTGAGTTCAACTCAAAACAGGGTTACGTAGCAAAAATTGAGGGCTGCAAATTTGAAACTGTGCGAGTTTATGACACTTTCAGGCCATTTTTCGGGCCATTTTGGACATAAACGCAGTCAGTAACTCGCATCGCCCCCACCGCCGCCAGCCATAAACGCAGTCAGTAACTCGCATTGGATCAACACAGCACCGCGGGAGCCGAGCTGGCGTGAAGTCTTCTTACGCAGATGCGCGCATATTAAACTCCGCCTGAGAGTTCAACCAGTACTCCGGCTCGGTGTCAAAGTAGTCGGACAGTCGATTTGCGAGGTCAGTGGTGACCGCAGTGCGGCCGGTGCGAAAGCGCTCCAGAGTTGAGCTTGGCACGCCGATGGCAAGAGCCAGTCGGTAGATAGAGAGGTGTCGCGGCTCGAGGAAATTATCGTTCAAGATAGAACCAGGGTGCACAGGATGCGTGCTCAAAATGTTTACTCCTTATTTCATCGCTTCACTGGCATACGTTGTTTCCGCTTTGCCCTTCGCTTGAGCTCGAAAGCTCGAACGACCAGTTACCGCCGTTCGTCGAAAAGTATAAGGAGCGCCCGCTCAAAATGCATCCGGACATTTAACCTCCCAAAACATGTGGTTTTCAGGGGTACAGACACCCCCACTGTCCGAACACTCCATAAATATTCCTATTTCTGTGGACATTTCCACATTGTCGGAAGCCACATGTACTCGGCTAGAACCGCAGGTACCGCAGCCTCTATGGGGCTCAATCCGCCATCGGCGCTACCATCTAGTGCATGACTACGACCACGCCATCCTCCGAGCCCGCCGTCGTCTTCGAGCTCACCGGCGACACGGTGACTATTACCGCAGATGGGCTCCACCTTACCCACACCATCAACACGGCTAGCACCGCCCCCGCGAAGCCCCTCCCGCTTGCCGACGTTGCCGAGGTCGCATCGGCAAGTAAAAACGGTGTCTACACTCCGGCCAACCGCTTCTTCCCCGGCACGGTAGACCTCGGAGTAGCTTTGCCAAAGGCCCGTGTGATGTCTCATCGCCAGGCAGCAGCGCAGTTGCTGGCAGATCTCATGGCGGAGATGGCCAAGAATCCGGAGTTCTACAGTTCAGCTGATGCTTTTACTTCCACGTTGATGCCGTGGGTGGCACAGCGCGCGGCGGTCACCGAAGGCGTGAGTGTGGTTGAGGGCGCGGGCGACGTCGTAAAGCGCTCTGTGCCTTTTGCGCCGCTTCCTTCGGGGGATGCGGTTGCGGTGTCGGACATCGCACCGTTTGCGGCGTTCGATGTAGAGACAGCGAACGAAGACACCGGTTCGATTGTTCAGCTTGGCGTTGCGGTCGTGCGTGGCGGGAAGGTGACGGAGCGTTATTCCTGGATGTGCCGTCCGCCAAAGGGGTTGGAGTATTTTGATGAAGCCAATGTCGCGATTCATGGCATCACGGCGGCAGATGTGGCCGGTGATCCGTCATTTCCGGAGCAGCTGGCGAAGTTTGTTGACGTCGTCGGGGATTTGGACGTAGTTGCTCACAATGCGCGGTTTGATTTCACAGCCCTGTCGCGAGCGTGCCGGGCGGAAGGCATTCCAGCACCGAAGTTGAATTTTGCGTGTACTTATATGTGGGCTCGGCAGATGCAGTTGGGGCTGCCCAACTTGAAGCTGCCGACGTTGGCGGAGGCCGCGGGAGCGTCACTGGAGAATCATCATGATGCGACGGCGGATGCGGTCGCATGTGCTGAGGTAGCGCTGTGGTTGATGGAGCAGCAGCGCGCGACATCGGTGGCTGATTTGAGCAAGAAGGTCTCGCTGAGCTTGGGCCAGATTGGCAGTGGACGAGTACGGATGGTGCGCTATGACCCGTCTGGTGTCGCCAGCACTGGAGCCGGAACCAACGCGGGCACTGGTGCTAGTGCTGGTGCGCAGTCCGGCAGTTCCGCGCCGTCACGTCGGCCGCGTCGCAATGCGAAATGGGATGCAGCCAAGACACCGGACACCATTCCAGACCCGAATCCGGACGCGGATCCAAGCGGCCTTCTGTACCAGCAGCGTGTGACGCTGACGGGCGATTTTGCACCGTATGACAAGGGTTTTCTGTGGGACAAGATTGCCTTTGCAGGTGCGAATATCAATAAGGGTGTTACGAAGAAAACAACCATATTGGTCGCCGGTCCGTGGGATTCGGTGACGTCGAAGGAGAAGAGGGCTCGACAGCTGCAGGCCGAAGGCCAGGAAATCCAGATTTGGAGCGAGAAGGAGCTCTTTACTGCACTCGGGCTGAATCCGGAAGAGGATGGCGCGTCCGAAACAGGAGACACTGCGGAAGGGACACCTAGCGCCAGCGACGGAAACAACTCCAGTGAGTCGGTTCCGTTGTTTGGTTCCACTTCCCTGCCCGGCGATGACGGAATGCCGCCCTTCTAGGCCACGTTCACGGAAAGAAATTCGCATTCGGACGGCGGGCGCAGGCTCTGGGTCTAGCTGCTGCCACAGCGGTCAGGCAGCAGCTTTTCCTGGTGGGCGGTATAAAGGGGAACATGAGTCGCCGACCAATTACGTCCACCTACCGTCTCCAACTCCGTGGCCCCAAGGCCGATCCAAACGGGCGCGCTTTCACGTTCGCTGACGCGGCTGAACAGGTCGGCTACTTGGCAGACCTCGGAATTTCACACCTGTATCTGTCGCCTATCCTCACTTCCGTGCCGGAGTCGAACCATGGCTACGATGTCATCGATCCGACGACTGTGAACCCGGAGCTCGGCGGCATGGAAGAGCTGCAGAAGCTCGCGCAGGTGGCGCACAAGGCCGGTCTGGGCATCATTATCGACCTGGTACCGAACCACCTCGGTGTGGAGGAGCCCAAGCTCAATGCCTGGTGGTGGGACGTTCTGACCTATGGCAAGGATTCTCAGTTCGAGCCCTACTTCGACATCGACTGGCACGAGGACAACGGTGCCAACGGCAAGATGGGGTTGCCGATTCTGGGCTCCCCGGAAGATATCGACAAGCTGGAGCTCGACACCTCTGGCGACGAGCCACTTCTGCGCTACTACGACAACACATTCCCGGTGCGCCCTGGCACCGAGGACGGCACCCCGCAGGAAGTACATGATCGCCAGGCCTATCGTCTGATGTGCTGGAAGGACGGGGTCATTGGCTACCGTCGATTCTTCAGCGTCAACGGTCTGGCCGGCATCCGCCAGGAAAACCCGGTGGTATTCGAGCACACACACCGCATCATCCGCGAGCTGCTAGCTGCGGACATCATTGACGGTGTCCGCATTGACCACCCGGATGGCCTCAGCAACCCATTCGGATACCTCAGTGAGCTGCGCCGTCTACTCGGCGATGACAAGTGGCTGGTTATCGAGAAGATTCTGGGTGCCGAAGAGCCACTGGATCCGAGGCTCCAGGTTGACGGCACCACGGGTTACGACGCCCTGCGTGAGTTCGACAATGTCTTCGTCAACCGCGACTCCCGAGACGCCATGAGCATGTTGGCTCTGCAGCAGTCCGGCTCAACCTGGGACAAGACTGCCGTGCAAGCAACCGCACAGGCTCTCAAGCACGATGTCGCTGCTCACGAGCTGGCTGCGGAGGTCCGTCGTCTAGCGCGTGCCCTGCGCCGCGATAACTGGTCTATCAGCGGTACCAGCGTCAGCGATGAGGTACTTATCGACACCATCTGCAAGCTGGTCGCTGCCATGCCTGTCTACCGTTCGGACTATGTCTCCCTGTCGCGAGTGGCTTCCACGGTCATTGGCGAAATGGCAGCGCGTTTCCCCTCGCGCGTCTTTGCTCTCGACCTCATTTCGGCAGGTTTGGTAGCCGGTGGTGAGGCCGCCACGCGGTTCGCGCAGGTCTGTGGCGCGGTCATGGCAAAGGGTGTCGAAGACACCACCTTCTACCGCGCCTGTCGCCTGATCAGCCTAAACGAAGTTGGCGGTGATCTCGGTCGCTACGGTATGTCGGCAGCGGAATTCCACCTGTTGCAGTCGGAACGTGCTCGCCTCTGGCCACGAACGATGACCACGCTGTCTACTCACGACACCAAGCGCGGCGAAGATGTCCGAGCCCGCATTCTCCAGCTCTCCGATGTCTCCGGAGACTGGGCCGAAAATGTCCGCAACTGGATGGCCATCACCCCCGCCCCGGACGATGCCACCGGCTACTTCCTGCTGCAGAACATCATCGGAGTCTGGCCGACCGACGGCGTAATTACCGATGAACTGCGCGAACGCCTCCACGACTACGCCATCAAGGCCATCCGCGAGGCAGATGTGCACACCTCCTGGACGGAGCCGGTCGAGGAGTTCGAACTCGGCATCCGCAGCTGGATTGACGCGCTTCTCGACGGCCCCCTGACCGACTCCATCACAGAGTTCGTCCGCTCCATTGCGCCAGCTGCCCTGACCACGTCTCTGTCGCGCAAGCTCCTCCAGCTTGTCGGCCCCGGCATCCCCGATACCTACCAGGGGACGGAGTTCACCGAGGACTCCCTGGTTGATCCCGACAACCGCCGCTTCGTCGACTACGATGCGCGCGTCGCGGCGCTGGATAAGGTTGCCCGCGATGAGGTCACGTCGGTGACTAAGAGTCCAGAGCACCCAGCTGAGCTGCCGGAGGACTTTACGGATGCCGATGCGGACGTCGCAAAGCTGATGGTGACTCACCACGGCGTGAAGCTGCGTGCGGAGCGCCCGGAGTCCTTCGTCGGCGGTGCCTACCAGCCAGTATTCGCCGTTGGTGTGGGCGAGCGTCACCTGGTCGGTGCAGCACGTGGACCGAAGGGCGAGCCGGAAGATGTTATCGCGCTGGTGACGCGCCGTCCGCTGGGGCTGCAGCGCGAAGGCGGTTGGGGCGACACTACAGTGACACTTCCCAAGGGATTCTGGACCGACCGTTTCACCGGCCATACCTGGTCGGGCACCATCGCCGTGGCTTCTCTGTTCAGCTCCTTCCCAGTAGCACTGCTGGTACGCGAGGACGATGACGACTAATCGGATGAAGGATTCGCTTGCCGACGATTCCCGCGAGCAGACCCGCAAGGCTCAGTTGGCGGAGGATCGAGAGGTTACACGTGCGCTGCAGTCGAAGTACGACTCGTGGGCAACTCGGCACCCCACTGCCGCACAGGACTTTGTCGATGCGATTAAAGAGATTCTCTCCGATGCCGGTTTGGCCTTTGACAATGTCACGGCGCGGGTGAAGTCTTTCCGCTCATTGCGGCAGAAGGCCCTGCGTCGTGAAGCGGACGGCAGCTACGTCTACCCTGACCCGTGGCACGATATCCACGACATCATCGGCGTGCGTGTAACCACGTACCATTCGACGGAGATTCCCGCGATTATGGATGCGCTGGGAGATTCGCTGACTGTGCTGCGCACGATCGACAAGACCGCGGAGACACGAATCAGCGGCCGGTTGGGATACGGCTCCCAGCACTTGATCTGCAAGGTGTCGACGGCGGCGCCGTCAGAGCTAGCTCCATATGCGGATATGCAGTTTGAGGTGCAACTGCGCACTGTGCTGCAGCATGCGTGGGCGGAGTTTGAGCACGATATTCGTTACAAGGCCCCTGAGGGAGCGACAGACCCGCGGATTGATAGAGCTTTTGCGCTGGCCGCTGGCCTTATTGAGCTCGCGGATCAGCAGTTCGACCAAGTCGTTGCCGTGCTGGAGGAATCTACGCCAGACGATTCCGCGCAAGGAGAGGGCGAACAGCCCTCAGTTCCGGCAAAGACCACAGCCGATGACATTGTGGTGACTGAGGAAACCCTACCCGGAGTGCTGACGATGTTGCTTCCCGATGCACCCCGCTCGAAATCAGAGCATTACGGCTGGGCAGAAGAACTGCTGGAGCGCAATGGCATTCGCACTGTCGGGCAGCTGCGAGAGCTACTTAATCCGCAGCGTCTCAGCGCGGTAAGCAAGGCCATGAAGTACCGCTTTAACCCAGGTCATGTGCGTGTTATCGATGACCTGCTACTAGCGGCTCGCGGCGACAAGCACATCAAGGCCACTGCGGATACCAGCCATAACCCGAAGCGCCGACCAGCTCGTTTGCGCGCACGATTGCAGCAACTAGCTGAGGCCGGGATGCCTATGAGCGACGTCCCCGAAGACGATCGAGCTGACGGCGATCGCGCTTCGTAGGCCGCCCGGCACCGCGGTCGCGCATCGGCATCGATGCGAGAATCTCCCTCGGAGGCGGTGGCGGAGAGTGGTCGATATAGCACTGCCTGGCCACCGGAGCTCCGACCCGCTTCTTCACAGTCTTGGTGACCTCAACAATGTGTTCGCGGTGGTTTGCCCACAATCGCACTCTGTCCCCTGGGACGACTAGAACTGAGGGTTTCACGGCCTCGCCGTTGACTTTGACGTGGCCGCCACGGCACGCATCTGCGGCCAATGAGCGAGTTTTCAGCAACCTGACCGCCCAGATCCAGGCATCGATACGCACTGGTTCGGTAGACAATTGCTGCTGAGCAGGCACTTACTGCGGATCCTTGTAGTTGACGATCCGCTGAACCTTTTGCCAATTGAGAAAACCACCGACCAGGCCGACTACTGCCAGGATGAGGAATAGCGACATGCTTCCGGCTAGAAGTCCGAGCACTGCACCGCCGACGACACCGCTGCCTGCCCATACAACGGCATTGCGGGAGTACTTTCGCACCGCGTTCTTGCGGAGCTCAATGGGGTTCTGAGGTTGGGGCTGAAGATAGCTCATGGAGTACATATTAGAGCGTTCTGGTCACCCTGACGCATCGCATAGGTCGATAGGGCGTACAATTCGGGAAAAATCCCGACAGATATAGCAAGCCTGCTAAATATTCCTATTTGAGTAGGTAATTAATACAATGGCGTAGCTAGGTTGCTAGAGTTAGCGCTATGACAGAAACTGTCCGCCCCCGCCACCGTATGGTCGACCGCGTTGCGGCGATCCTCGAACTCGTTGCGCGCTCTAACGAAGGTCTAACCCTCACAGACATCGCCCACACGTTGAACTATCCGCTCAGTACCACGCAGGGCCTTGTCAACGGTCTGACTGTGACAGGTTACCTTGACGAGTCCAACAAGCGTTACACGCTCGGCATGGCGCCGTTTCTGCTCAATGTCATGGCCGGTCGTCGCATGGTCCACGTTCCGACGGCCGAGCTTGAGGCGATTCACAACGAAACTGGCTTGATTACCGTGCTGGCACTGCCGGTTGGTGGCAAGCTTTTCTACCTCAAAACCGTCGGTGAATCCATGCGCTACCAGTACCTGACGGAGAACTTCCTGCCACGCTCGCTGCTGCGCACCTCTGCAGGTTGGGTTTTGATGAGTCGGTTTGAAAAGCGCGAACTGTGGTCCTACCTGAACTCCGCGCGACCGGAAGACCAGGTTTATGTGGATGATTTCCTCCGCCAGGCTGGGGAAATCGCAGAGACCGGCGTCTGTGCTGCCCCGGGTATTGCCGAAGGCGGTGGCGTCGATGGTGTCTCTATCGCAGTGGAGGAAGACGGCGCTACTGTGGCAGCGGTCTGTGTCTTCGGTCGGCCGGAAAAGATTGCGGAAAACAAGGACGAACTGGTGGAAATTCTCAAGCGTCATCGCGGCGCACACAACGGCGAGGAGTCCCCGAACCAGGGTTAGTGGCTGTTAGGCGCGCAGCTCCCACCAGATTTCGCCACCGTCCGTAGACGGCTCGCTAGCTCCCTTAGTCAGCGCCTGCATTTCGCCGTCAAGCTGGGCAATCCCATCGGCAGTCACTGCGATGGAAAACTCCACGTGCTGCCCCCACCGCGTTTCCACAATCTCATAGCCGCGAGCACGCAATTCTGCCTCGATGCGACCGGCATCTGCAGCGGAGACACTCACTACTCTCAGGGCTCTTTGCACTCGACGCATGCGCGTGACTTTTTCTAGACACTCTGAGACCGAATCCGAATAAGCCCTTACAAGCCCGCCCGTGCCCAATTTGATGCCGCCAAAATAGCGGATTACTACGGCGGTGGCATTCGTCATTCCAGAGCCTTGGAGCACATCGAGCATCGGGCGCCCTGCCGTGCCACCAGGTTCACCGTCATCTGAGGATCGCTCCACCCGATTTCCTCCGACGACCTCATGAATGTATGCGCTGCAGTGGTGGCGAGCATCCGGGTACTCCGCCTTGGCCAAATTAATGACCTCTCGGGCGCTATCTTCGTCGTCGGCACGCGCAATCCACGTAATGAAGCGCGATTTCTTAATCTCGATTTCATTCGTGACGATGTCACCGTCGGCGGGGACAATCAGCTCGATGTCACGCTGATTCTGCGTCGCTTCGGTCGAAGTGGATGGCTCGGTGGTCATAGTGTCCATTGTTGCGTATGGGCTTCGTGCACACCCAATCACCGTCGGTCGCTACTATCTCGACCTCACCTTGGGCTCACCTCAAATCCGCAGTGGTCGAAAAAGTTTCACTGTGTCAATCCGCTGACTGACCTACCATGGTGCTCATGAGCAACTACCGAGTCTGGGCCCCGTACGCTTCCGAAGTCCGTCTGCTGTTGGGTAATCCTGACGCGCCTGCGATTTTTGATATGCATCCAATCGCTGATGCCACCAATGGCTACGGCGCCAACTCCGGTTGGTTCGAAGCTGACGTGGCTCGCACACCGGGGGATCGCTACGCCTTTTCGCTGCGGGCACATGCGGGATACGGCGCGCCTGATGGCGAATCGGGGGACGGCTCCTCCCCCGCTGTCGGTGACTGGACAATACCGCTGCCGGATCCGCGTTCACAGTCCCAGCCGGATGGTCCGCATGGTTTCTCCGAGGTCGTTGACTTGAGTGCCTATAAGTGGAAGGACTCGGCCTGGTCGGGTCGGATTCTGCCAGGAGGTCTGATTTATGAGCTGCATGTGGGTACCTTCAGCGATTCTGGCGATTTCGAAGGTTTGGTGGAACATCTAGACCATCTGATTGAGCTGGGAGTGACACACATTGAGCTGATGCCAGTGCAGCCTTTCGGCGGTGACCGTAATTGGGGCTATGACGGTGTGTCCTGGCACAGTGTCCACGAGGGCTACGGTGGCCCGCGGGGCCTACAAAAGCTGATTGATACGTGCCATCGCAAGGGGTTGGCCGTCATTTTGGATGTGGTCTATAACCACTTCGGTCCAGACGGCAACTATGTGGGATTTTTCGGGCCCTACACCGCTGGTGGTTCGACGGGTTGGGGTGAGGTTGTCAATCTCACCGGCGACAACTCTGATGAGGTGCGTGCCTACATTTTGGATGCAGTGCGCCAATGGTTGGTGGATTACCACGTCGACGGTCTGCGCCTGGACGCAGTCCATGCTCTGCATGATGAGGGGGCATTCCACATTCTGGAGCAGATGCAGGTTGTCGCAGACACTGTCGCAGCCGAGACTGGTATTCCGCGTTCCTTGATTGCAGAGTCCGATCAAAATGATCCGCGCTTGGTCCGCCCGCGGGCTGCCGGTGGCTTTGGCCTCAACGCTCAGTGGGATGATGACGTCCACCATGCGCTGCACACGTTGATCTCTGGCGAAGACCACGCCTACTACTCGGACTTTGGTTCGGTGGAAGCGCTGGCTAGCGCTTTGGAAACCGGCTTCTGGCACACGGGCACAATGTCGACATTCCGCGGTCGTACTCACGGCCGCCCCTTTAACCTGTCTGTCCAGCCCATGCATGCTTTTGTGACGTACACAACCACGCATGATCAAACGGGTAACCGCGCTGTCGGTGACCGTCCGTCGATGAACCTCACCCCGGCGCAGCAGGTTTTAAAGGCAGCAGTTATCGCATGCAGTCCTTTCACCCCGATGCTCTTCCAAGGTGAGGAGTGGGGTGCCTCTACCCCATTTGCTTTCTTCTGCTCCCATGAAGATCCGGAGCTGCAGCGGCTCACGCGCGAGGGACGCCTACGTGAGTTTGCCCGTGCCGGGTGGGATCCGAAGGAGGTATTCGATCCATCGGATCCAGAGACCTTTAATCGCTCGAAGCTCAATTGGCAGGAGGTCTCGGAGGGCTCGCACGCCACTATTCTGTCGGCCTACCGCGATCTCTTCGCGCTGCGGAAGTCTCACCCGTCGCTTCGCACTCCGTGGTCAGCATCTGTAGTGACCGAGTATGACGAGGACAATCGGTGCCTTGTTGTTGTGCGCAGTCAGGATGAGCGCGAAATGGGTGCCCGAGGCTCAGATGCCTTTGAAACTGTCGCTTTGGTCGCGAACTTCTCAGACGCCGAAACCAGCGTCAACTTGGATTCCGAGTTCGGTTCCGCCCACCTGCTGCACACTTTTGAAGACGCAGCAGCCAGCATCGTCAATGACGAAGCTGCTGGTCCCGAAATCTCACTTCCAGCGTGGGGCTACGCTGTCGTCTCGCTCAGCTAGTCAAACAGGCTAGTCCTCCGCGTCAGCCGTGCCTTCAGGATTCGCGTCGGCCGCAGCGTCAGCATCAGCTTCGACATCAGCACCCGACTCGGATGCTGGCCACGGCAGCTCGGTGACATCACCGTGGAGGGCGTGAGCCACCAACGCGTCTGCGATGAGAATATCGCTCATCACCAACGTCGGAACCAGGTCCGCCAGCTGAGCCCACATCGGAATCAGCTCACGGACAGCGGCGACACTGGCATCAGAATTCTCAGCCTGAGTGCGGGCCAATACGCGGGCAGCCACTGCAATAAGCAGTGACGTTCCCGGCACCAGAGTCCAGTGCAGCGAAGGATCATCCGCATCGATGCCATCGAGCTTGTGGAAGCGCACATTGACCGCCTTGCGCAGTCGTGGAGACGCCTTCGACACCGTCTTAAACAACACCCGAGAGGCAGCGGCAAGCTGGGTCATCACACCGGATTCCACAATCTCAGCGCGATTGCGTACCACTTCGTAAATTGCGGTGAAGCGAGCGTCATCGTCGGTCAGCGGACCCGGGACCATGCGGTAGGAATCAAAGACCTGCGATAAAATAGCGCTGGCCTGCGCTTCCGGCAGCGAGGTAATCTGCACCGAGCTCTGGTCGATAGTGGCGGACTCCAGAGTGGTGTCCTGGCCGCTGGCGGCAATGTCCAGCAGTCCCTGGCCACCAGTCGTACGTAGGTAATCCAGCTGACGAGAACGGTCCACGCTCTCATCAGTGAGATCCGCCAATGCTGCCAAGGCACCGAGCCACGGCACACGGCGACGCCCCGGCACTGGCTTAGTAGCGCTGAAGTCTCCCAGAACGAGTCCGGAGGCGATAAACATACCCGGCTGATCGTCCAACGCGATGACTGAGCGGTTCAACGCTGCCAGACCAGCGCGTGGTTCAGCACACAAGATCGCACCCAACCTAGGCGCGGCCAGCAGCGGATTCGCCTGCGCCATGTCGGTTGCACGACCGGCGCGCAAGGTCGCCAGTAGCGTCCACAAACGTGCGAGCTGATCCTGATTTAGCTCGCCCCACAGTTCCTGCGCGCGAGCAACGGAATCGGTGTCCTCGCCATCAAGGTCGACAGCCTCGGCATCATCAACATGATGCAAAATGGTCGACCCGGCCGCCGGCCACTGCGGGTGGCGTTCCTTCTCCACACCGAAAGTCACCTGCGCGACGAATGGGCCAAGGCCGCGGAGCTCGTCGGGAAGCTCGCATTCACCCTCCACGACTTCCAGGGCGACGGGTTCGCGCCACGGCTGACCGGCGGCCCAGAGCCACAGGGTCATCGGCAAATGCGAAACATCGTCAGCGACATCAACCTCGATGATGTCAGTGGCTTCATCGTTGAAGGCAATCTGACGGATGGCATCGCGGGAGGAAGCCTCCACCAGCGGTACAGACAGGCGCTTACGTCCCGTCACACGAGTCCAGTCCAAGCTGATACGCAAGGCCTTCAGCAGAGAGATACGGTCGGCAAACTTGCCGAACTCCGCGTAGCCAGTATCGCCGAAACGCTTGATGGGGACGCGACAGATGTCGCGCTCACCGCTGGAAACTGCAACATGCGCATGGCGCAACTCGCCCGGGGCATTGACGACAATCTTGCCGAAGGCATCGACACGCTTCGGGCGGGTGACCAAGGTAGTGGTGCGGCGGGCGACGGATTCGTCGGCAAGCGGAACCTCAAACTGCAGAGTGCCTGGCGTGACCTGCAACTGCAGCCATGCGCCCTCGTCGGTGGAAAGCTCGACGGTACCTGTGACTTCGTCCGCCCCGAGGCGCACGATAGCGGGCTCGGCGTCGAGCGGCTTGTCACCGGAGACAACGCGAATGTCAGCGGGGCTCAGACCATCGATGGTCGGGATGCGGAAGCCGTCACCACCACCGCTGTAAGTGATAGTGAGGTCAGCCTGCTCCGCAATGGCGAAGTGCTTCTGGAAGCTGCGGCCACGCGGATTGACCAGGCGAACCACGAACTCGCCGACCCACGGGTAATCATCATCGGTAAGGATCTCAACCTCGCCACCCGCGGCGGGTACCTCGAGGTCATAGACCATGACGGAATCCGTGGTAAACGCACCGTAACCGCCAAAATCGGTGACGATGGCACGCCAGGACTCATCCTTCCCGGACAGCGTCGGCGGAAACACGGCAACCGGACCGCCAGCGTAAACCGGGGTGCCGTAGGCAGACACCGTGCCGTCGAGTCGCGCGTGGGGCATGGTCATTCGCGGTTGACGCTGCGGTGACGCCGACCGAACCTCGCCAGCCGCCCCGGACCGACGAACCTGAACTGCATGAACATCGCGAAGATCGATCTCAGCGACTTGCCACAGCTCCCAGTTGAATGGGCGTGGGTCCGATAGCAATGGCACCTCAGCACCGGTGACGGGGTCAACGAGTGTGGCATCAACCGGGTAGACCACCGTGGCGGAAGTCGAGTGCAGCGAGACCTTGTCTGTGACCGACTGACCGTCGGCACCGAAAATGAGAATCGGGTCCTCAGTGCTAATCGCCGGGACTCGCCAGTGCTTCTCATCGCCGATTTCCACCAGCACATCGCGCACCGGCTCATCAATGGTCACCACTGGACGTGGCAGCGAATCCTGCAGGCCCACCACCGGCGTCGTTGCTACCGTGCCGCCGAAGGTGACGCGCCAGGTCCGCCCCGCCGGGTCCAGCGGCGTCGGTAGCTGTACGCCAACGGTCTGTGTCAGCTCATCGAAGTACAGCTGTGGGCGACCGGTCGTTGCCACCACGCCCACGGCTTCACGACGGTTCGCAGTACCCGCCGGACGCATACGCAGCTCTTCACGCGCAGCGGCCACCAGTATGGGCGGCAGCCCCGCGTCGAGCTGGCCCAGCTCTTCCCGAGCTTCCCAGTTGGCCGGATCAGCGGCGGTGGCAATGGCGTAACCGAGGGTTGCCTTAAACAACTTGTGTGCCTGGCGGGGTGCCGTCCTGGCCAACTGACGCAGCGCCAGCGGGTAGGCACCATCTTCCGCCTCCGCGATTTCGGTCAGCAGCCCCTCGAGCAGCGGATGTACCTTCGACAACGCCTGTACCAGGTCATTGGCCGAAGGATTGGTCAGCTCCGATACGCCCGCAAGCTCCTCACAGCGCTCGATAATCAATGGCATCACTGACAGCTGAACTCCCGCGTGCAGCAAAAGCACCTGTGCCGCTTGCTGCAGCTCATCCGAGTCGGCCTGGTTGCTGTCGACGTCGTTAGGCAAACCGGCATTGGCTAGCATTGTCGGCACTGCGGCGGCGAGGTGCGAGATGAGCGCGCCGGTGGCATCGGCGTCTGGATTCAGCTGCAGAGCCGCCGGCCAGTCCAGCCACATTTCGCTTGCCGACGCAACACGCGCGGCGCGCCCTACCAGCGAGGCGAGGGTGACCAGCGGGTGATTGTCAACGACGCTCTTCGCAGCATCAATATCGGCAGCGGTACCACCAGCCAGATGATGGGCCAGGAGCGTTCCCAAGAAGCGGTCGATACGCTCAACCTCGTCCATCGACAGCCCTGACCAGACAAACAATGGCTCAACTTTGGCCTGTGTGGCAGATTCCAGCAGCCCTGGAATCCGGGTGGCCAGATCCTGCTCTGCGGCAGCCAGCCACATTTCGACAATCACGGTATTTTCCACTCGGACATCCTGGTCGACACTGCTTGCCCCAGTCATTGTGGGTGGACGCTCCCTTTCGCTACAAAGCTTGCTCGAAAAGATTCATTTAATTAATGGATCTGGGAGGACTCCCTCGGAAGTTTCCCAGCTGGACCCAGCAAGTCTAGGTCAAAAAGTCATACTCTGGTGTGCCGGGCACTAGTCGGCGGCACTTCAGCGGCGAGGCATCCATGCGTGCCAGCAATTCCTCGAGGTCAGAAGCATGACGCAGCTCAATACCGACGAGCGCCGCGCCAGTTTCGCGGTTGTTCCGCTTGAGGTACTCGAACTGCGAGATGTCGTCATCCGGGCCGAGAACCTCGCTGAGGAACATACGCAGCTGGCCGGGCTTCTGCGGGAAGTTCACCAGGAAGTAGTGCTTGAGGCCGCGGTAGACCAGCGAGCGCTCCATGATCTCGGCATAGCGCAGCACGTCGTTGTTGCCACCCGAGATGATGCAGACAACAACCTCGTCTGGCTCGAACTGCATCTGCTCCAGAGCTGCCACAGACAGCGCACCGGCCGGCTCAGCGATAATCCCTTCGTTCTGGTAGAGATCCAGCTGCGCCTCACAGACCGCGCCCTCTGGCGCAATCATCGGATGGACACGATTGCGGTTGGCCTCCAGGATGTGCCATGGCAGATCACCAAAGCGGGCCACCGCGGCGCCATCGACGAACGGGTCGGTGTGACCCAACGTAATCGGGCCGTTGTTCTCCAGGGCTGCTCGCATACAAGCTGCGCCCGCAGGTTCCACGCCCATGACCTGGGTGTTCGGCGACATATCCGACAGGTACGAGGTGACACCGCTGAGCAGACCACCGCCGCCGACCGGTACGCAGATGGTATCCAGAGTCAACCCCTGACCGGAGAGCTGCGCAATGATTTCAGCTGCGACAGTGCCTTGTCCGACGATGGTGTTGAAAGAGTCGAATGGCTCCACCATGGTTGCACCAGTGCGCTGTGCGTCGGCACGAGCAGCAGCGGCGGCCTCATCGAAGGAGTCTCCGACAACGACAATCTCAACGGCATCGCGGCCGTGGTATGCGATACGGTCGCGCTTCTGCTTCGGCGTGGCATTGGGCACATAGATGCGCCCCTTAATACCCAGCTGACGACAGGCATATGCCACGCCTTGAGCGTGGTTTCCTGCAGATGCCGCAACGACGCCTGCTGCTCGCTCTTCGTCGGTGACCTGAACCATGGCGTTGTAGGCACCGCGAATCTTGTACGAGCGCACGTCCTGGAGGTCTTCCCGCTTGAGGAATACCTTAGCGCCGGTGATTTCGGAAAGACGTGGGCTGAACTGCAGCGGAGTGGCCGCAATAACCGAAGAAATTCGTGCCTGCGCAATCTGAATATCGGCCGCGTGGACAAGTCGGCGTTCGGTCTGGGAAGCAGGCACGGAATTCTCACTCATGAGCTATGACTCTACTCGGTCATACAACCGGTTGCGACAATCAGGGCCACGATAAGCTACCCCAAAATGCTGGCCCCAATCGTCGCCTTCAGATCACCAATCAAGCTGGCGTCCCGGTCAACCCGCAAGTGCTCGCCGAGAACCAAAGTGGTGTGGGAATCGCCGTCGACAAGCTTGAGGTAAACGTCGGAGTCGCCTGGGTTGTCCAGCAGTACTGACTTCAGCTTGGCAATCATCTCCGGAGTGCACTGATCAGTGCGCATGGTCAAACGCAGCGGCGCCGAAGTGGAGCCATTACGGCCAAGATCCGGCAGCTTCAGGTCATCACAGACCACACTCATGCGGTCATCGCGGTACTGAACGCGAGCACGAATAAGCACAATGGCGTCTTCAGCAATGCTGGTGGCAATCATCGCGTAGGTCCTCGCAAAAGCCATGATTTCCACGCGCGCGCCGTTGTGGTCCTCAATACCGATAATCGCCCAGGGCTGACCGTTCTTATTCACGCGACGGTCAACGCTAGAGACAATGCCACCAATAGTGATTTCGGTGTTGTTAGCGACTTCCCCACCGACGACCGTGGTCAAAGCGGTATCGGTCTGCGCGGCCAGCGATTCTTCGAACCCATCGAGTGGATGACCGGAGACATAGAGGCCCAGCATTTCTCGTTCCAGGGTCAGCTCGTGCTTGCGATCCCACTTTTCATCCGGCACACGGATTTCAAAGATGCTCTCCGATCCGGTGTCCTCTTCCCCACCGAAGCCCGCAAACAGGTCGAACTGTCCCTTGTCTGCAGCCTTCTTGGTCGACAGCACCGAGTCAATGGCTTCTTCGTGAATGAGCGCAAGGCCCTTTCGTGGGTGCCCCAGCGAGTCGAAAGCGCCGGCCTTAATCAGCGACTCGGTGATGCGCTTGTTACACGGCAGCGTCTCAATCTTGTCCAAATAGTCCGAGAACGACGTGAACTTGCCCTTCTCCTCGCGCGTCTTCACAATCGACGCGACCACATCATGGCCGACGTTGCGGATAGCGCCAAGGCCGAAGCGAATATCCTCACCGACCGGCTCGAAGTCCATACCCGACTCATTGACATCCGGCGGCAGCACCTTAATGCCAAGGTGGCGACAGTCCGACAGATAAATAGCCAGCTTGTTCTTATCATCCGCCACCGAGGTCAACAGCGCCGCCATGTACTCAGCGGTGTAGTTGGCCTTCAGATACGCGGTCCAGTAGGACACCAGGCCGTAGCCCGCCGCGTGAGACTTGTTAAACGCGTACGAAGCGAAGGGCAGAATAATATCCCACAGCTTCTGGACAGCATCCTTAGAGAAACCATTTTCCAACATGCCGCCTTCGAAGTTCACGAACTCCTTGGCCAGCACCTCAGGCTTCTTCTTACCCATGGCTTTACGGAAACCATCTGCTTGGCCCGCGGTGTAATTCGCCAGCTTCTGCGAGATCTTCATGATCTGCTCCTGGTACACGATCAGGCCGTGTGTTTCTTCCAGGATTTCCTTCAGCTGCTCATCCAGTTCCGCGTGGATGGCGTTATAAGGCTTGCGACCATTCTTAATATCCGCGTAGTCAAAGTGCGCGTTCACACCCATCGGCCCCGGACGGTACAGCGCCAGCGATGCCACGATGTCGTCGAAACCCGTTGGCTGCATGCGCTTGAGCAGCTCACGCATTCCGCCACCATCGAGCTGGAACACGCCGAGGGTGTCACCACGTGACAGGAGCTCATAGACCTTTGGATCATCGGTCTGAAGGTCATCGAGCAGAACTGTCTCGCCTCGGTTGGACTTGATGTGCTCAATACAGTCACCGATAACCGTCAGGTTTCGAAGCCCCAGGAAGTCCATCTTCAACAGACCGATGGCCTCACACGCCGGATAGTCCCAGCCAGTGATAATCGCGCCGTCAGCCTGTCGCTTCCACATCGGGATGTGATCCAAGAGTGGCACCGACGCCATCACCACGGCACAAGCGTGCACGCCGGTCTGCCTAACGACGCCCTCGAGACCACGGGCTGTCTCGTAAATTCGAGCCACATCCGGGTCGGTTTCAATAAGCTGACGAACCTCGGCGGCCTCGCCGTAGCGTGGGTGCTCCGGGTCGACGATGCCGCTCAGCGGAATGTCCTTAGCCATAATCGCAGGTGGCAGCGCCTTAGTAATGCGGTCTGCAATCTGGTAACCCGGCTGACCGAACTGCACACGCGCCGAGTCCTTCAGAGCCTGCTTGGTCTTCACCGTACCGAAGGTGACCACCTGCGCCACCTTGTCTTCGCCCCAGCGATCTGCCGCGTAGCGAATCATCTCATCGCGGCGGCGGTCATCGAAGTCGATATCGATATCCGGCGCGGACGGACGCTCTGGGTTCAGGAATCGCTCGAAGAGAAGACCGTGCTCAATCGGGTCGATATTGGTAATCCACGTCGCGTATGCAACCAAAGAACCGGCAGCGGAACCACGCCCCGGACCGACCTTGATGCCCACCTCACGGGCATGGCGGATCAACTCCGCCACGATAAGGAAGTACGACGGGTAGCCCTTACCGTCAATCACCTCAATTTCGTACTCCGCGCGCCGGATGTACTCCTCCGGTACCTCGCGCCCTTCAAAGCGCTTGCGCAGCCCCTCCATCACGTTGTGATGCAGCCATGTCGTCGGCGTCTCCCCTTCCGGAACGTCCGCCTTCGGCATGCGATCGTGCGGGTGCTCTTCCCACAGCTCGTCGTAATCCTCGACGCGCTCGGCGATGAGCAGCGTGTTATCACAGGCACCCGGGACTAGATGATCCCAGGTCGCGCGCATTTCTTCAGCGGACTTAATAAAGTAGCCATCACCGTCGAACTTAAAACGGTCCGGGTCATTGAGCGTCTTACCCGTCTGCACGCAGAGCATAGCCTCGTGAGCCTTGGCCTGGTCACGGGTGACATAGTGGCAGTCATTCGTAACCAACGGCGGCAGGTTCAGCTTCCGCCCAATCTCCAGCAGCTCACTGCGCACACGGGTCTCAATATCCAGCCCGTGATCCATCAGTTCAAGGAAGTAGTTTTCCTTGCCGTAGATGTCCTGCCACATACCGGCGGCCTGCAGAGCCTCGTCGAACTGCCCCAGGCGCAGACGAGTCTGCACATCACCAGACGGGCAACCAGTGGTTGCGATAATGCCCTCGGCGCGTTCCGCCACTAACTCGGCATCCATACGCGGGTACTTACTAATTTGCCCCTCATACGACGCCATCGACGACAGGTAGAACAGGTTCCGCAGACCCTGCGCATTCGCGGCCAACATGGTCTGGTGCAAGTAGGAACCGCGACCGGAGACGTCATCTCGACGCTGATGCGGTTCACCCCACTGAATGCGCTTTTTATTAAAACGACTCTCCGGCGCCATATAGGCCTCAATGCCGATGATCGGCTTGACGCCCTTGGACTTCATCTGCCGATAGAAAGCATTTGAGCCAAACATATTGCCGTGGTCGGTGACACCGACCGCAGGCATTCCCTGTCGCGCAACCTCGTCGGCAAGCAAATCAATCTTCGCCATACCGTCGAGCATGGAGTACTCGGTGTGATTGTGGAGGTGCACGAAGGAGGAGTTAGCCATGAGTCCAGATTGTAGACAATCGCCCGGACTGAACACGATTCCTTCGAACACTCAAAATGAAGCAGCCCCTTATGTCTGCACAGTTATGGCTAAAGATGTGTTTAACATCACCGCACCACTTCCTTTACTTTTCAAAACCAGTTGACAATACTCGACACCACGGTTTGTGAGGAAGTCCTCATATTTCCTCGCGGCCATAGAGAAACGCACTACCCTCGAGCAAAGAACCAAAGGAGCAATACAGTGTTCGCACCACTTTCCGATGGCCACTTCACCTACTTCCCCAAGCCCGAGCTTGACGAGGTTCTTGCAACCATCGACCGCCGCCCCGTTGCTGCCGGCTACCTCGTCGATGGCGATGTCATCACCTCCAACATGGATGCCGCCCGCTACAGCTGGCTGGTCTAATAAAGCACAGACCCGGGAAATTCTGACTTTCTTTTCAAAATCAAAGACAGTACAGGTTTCCAATGATTACGTTTTAGGGCATGAAACTTTCTCGAGCTTCTGCCCCGGAGTCCTCGGACACATCCCGCCCGGCTCCGACATCGATGTCTCACCTGCCTGAGGCGCTGCCGCCGCAGATGCCCCAGACAGCCCGCCCGCCACTAGCTACCGACACGCTACTTAACTGCACTTCCCTTCCCGCAGTCGTCGTCGACCTCGCGGCGGTCGAAGCCAATGCCCGCGATATGCTCCGCCGTGCAAACGGGATGCCTATTCGCGTGGCCTCGAAATCGATTCGCATTCCACAGCTTATTTCGCACGTCCTGGCCTTCCCCGGTTTCCAGGGCGTGCTTGCATATTCGCTGGCAGAGGCGCTGTACCTATTCCGAGAAGGCATTAGTGACGACATCGTCGTCGCCTACCCAACGCTTGACGCCCGCGCTATCTCAGAGCTTGCCGACGATGATGCAGCGCGTGCCGCCATCTGCGTAATGGTTGACCGTCCCGAGCATCTGGAGGCGCTGGCGACGTCGGCAAGCGAAAATGCGCCAATCCGCGTGTGCATGGACGTCGACGCATCCTTTCGTCCCCTCTCCGGCGTGCATATCGGTACGCTGCGCTCAAGCCTGTTCTCGCCGAAGCAGGCAGCGGCGTTTGCCAAGCAGATCATTGCCCACCCGGAGCTGCAGCTGGCCGGAATCATGATGTATGAGGGACACATTGCCGGAGTGGGCGATGCCGGAAACTCCCTGCGTGCGCGCGCAATTCGAGTGATGCAGGCCGTCTCAAAGAAGGAATTGGCAAAGCGCCGCGCGAAGGTTGTCGCTGCAGTCGAGAAAGTGGCGGGGCCGCTGGAGTTTGTCAACGGTGGTGGCACGGGGTCGCTGGAGTCGACGTGCGCCGAGGCCGCAGTCACCGAGGCAGCGGCGGGGTCGGGGTTCCTGGCACCAACCCTCTTCGATAACTATCGCGCATTCAATCTGCGCCCGGCGTCCTGGTTTGTGTTGCCGGCGACGCGACGCCCTAAGAAGGGCGTGGTCACGGTGTCCGGCGGTGGTCGAATTGCCTCTGGACCGGCGGGAGCTGACCGGCTGCCAACCCCCTGGTACCCCACTGGCCTGCGCTACGCGGCAGAGGAAGGACCAGGTGAGGTGCAGACTCCGCTGCTCGGCAAGACCGCCGACGCAATTTCGCTGGGAGATCCCGTGTGGTTCCGCCACGCCAAGGCCGGCGAAATAGCCGAGCACACACAAGAAGTCATTGCAGTTCGAGATGGCGCCATCATCGCCCACTGGCCCACGTACCGAGGAAAGGGATTGATCTTCACATGAGCAATTCACGCAACAACGCCCGCTTCACAGTCTCTACAGTTGAGTCCCGCGTACCACGCGTACGTCGGCGTGCGCAGGCAAAAGCCGTCGCCAACTCTCATTGGAGCAATTGGGCGCACACGCAATCGTGCACCCCGTCCTACACTCATCAGCCGCACGATGATGAGGGCGTTATCTCGGTAATTAAAGCGGCGAAGACCGAAGGAACTACGGTGCGCCCGCTAGGGGCCGGTCATTCTTTTACTTCCGTGGCCACCACCGATGGGCACCGCATTCAACTCGACCGCTGCTCTGGTCTGGTCGAACTCGACGCCGCCAACCAGACCGCCACGCTGCGTGCCGGCACTCGCCTGCGCGACACTCCAGGTATTCTGCGCCCGCTCGGTTGGGCACTTCCCAACCAGGGCGATGTCGATCCGCAGTCGCTGGCCGGTGCTATCTCTACTGGCACACACGGCACCGGGCTTGGATTCACCGGCTTCGCAGGCACCGTGAAAGGATTCAAGATTGTCACCGCGGATGGCGTCGTCAGGCACTGCCATCCGGACGCTGAGGGAATCGACGGCGAGCTCTACCGCCTCGGACGGCTGGGACTGGGTGTCTTCGGCGTGCTTACGGAGGTCACGATGTCCGTCGTGCCAGCGTTTGATCTGCACGCCGACGAGCACCGCGAAGAGTTTGATTCCCTACGCAAGAGTTTCGCCGAGCGCTGCAAAGAAGCTGACCACCTGGAGTTTTTCTGGTTCCCGGGACAGCGCGAGACGCTGGTCAAGCACAATACTCGCATTGAACCGCAGCGCCACCGCCGCCCGAGCCGCAATAGCCTGAAGCAGCGCCTGGGCAGCGCGCGTACGTATCTTAACGACGAAGTCGTCAACAACATGGGACTCTTGGCGTGCTGCGAGATTGCTAAGGCCATTCCCGCTACGACCGATACCATCAACCGGATTGCCACCAACACCGTGCCAGAGCGCAGCTACTCCAATGAGGCGCACAAGGTCTTTGTCTCGCCGCGCCGAGTGCGTTTTTCCGAGATGGAGTACTCCGTCCCGCTCGAGGCCGCTTCCGATGTCCTCGGGGAAATCCGCGACGCGATTGCCCGCAAGAGGATGAAAGTCTCCTTCCCCATCGAGGTGCGCTCCGCGAAAGCCGATGATGTGGCCCTATCCACTGCGTACGGTCGCGACAGTGCCTACATCGCCATCCACCGCTACTGGAAGGAAAATTATCGAGAGTACTTCAACCTCATCGAGCCGATTTTCAAGGCCCACGAAGGTCGCCCGCACTGGGGCAAATTGCACACGCTCCGCGCGGAGGATTTCGCGGAACGTTATCCGCTGTTCGGCGAGGTCCAGGCACTACGGGAAAAGGTCGACCCGCAGGGAATCTTCCTCAACGAGCACCTGCGCGAACTTTTCTGCTAATTATCTGCCGGCTTTACGACGTCCCGGGTAACCGCCCCATCCGTCTGGTCGGCGGCATCGTCGGAAACCGCGGCCGGTTCAACACCGGCCTTGCGGAGTTCCCGGCGAACCCGCCTCTGGCGCCGCATCTTCAGGATGAGATCGCAGATGAACAGCGCGACGGCACCCCAGATGATGAAGAACCCGATCCAGCGCTCCGGTTCGAGCTGCTCGCCCAGCACAGTGACTGCCAGGGTGATTTGGAGAACTGGAGTCAGGTACTGCATCAGGCCCAATGTGGCCAACGGCAGGCGCTTGGCACCTTCGCCGAAGAGAAGCAACGGAATGGCGGTAGCAACACCGGCGCTCATCATGAGCAGCACGTGACCAGTTCCTTCGGAGGTAAAGGTGCTCTGCCCGTTGTAGGTCAACCAGAGGATGTAGGCCAGCGCAATCGGTGTGATTACGGCGGACTCGGCCGTCAGCGAAGCTGCAGAGGAAAGCGATACCCGCTTCTTCATTAGTCCGTAAAAACCGAAACTGAACGCCAGCGCCAGCGCACCCAACGGCGGATGTCCCACACCGATTGTGAGAACAATGACCGCAATGGTTGCCAGGATGACACTGCCGAGCTGCAACCGCGAGATGCTTTCACGGAAGAAAATCATCGCCAACAAAACGCTGACCAGCGGGTTGATGAAGTAGCCGAGCGCGGCCTCCGCCACCTGCCCATTGTTGACCAGGTAGACGTACACACCCCAGTTGACGGAGATCAACAGTGCGGCAATAAAAATAGTGCCCCAGGTCTTGGCACTCGCGGCCTTCAGCTCTGGCCATGCGCGCATGAAGCTGAGGGCAATGACCATAAAGACAAGGGTCCAGACGAATCGGTGCGCCAAAATCTCTACGGCCCCTGCTGGTTCCAGCAAGGGGAAATAGAGCGGAAACAGCGCCCACAAAAGGTACGCACCGAATGCCTGAATCACTGTTGACTGACTCCTTTTCGTTCTCGTTGAAACTGACTGCGTACTGGCGGCAGAGTTCTAGCCGCTTCATCCTAGTCGTTTGGATTTGGGCACTCAGTTCTGGCTTCTATTAGTTCTGACCGCTTAGTTCTGGCTCAGCCCCGGCGCAAAGAGCGGATCTTTATCCGTGAAGCCGGAACTCAGCACCGGGCGAATACCAAAACGGCCACGCGCCGCATCTGATGGCAGCGCCTCGACAGCTTTCACATCGGGCATTTTCTTGACATCCATCAACGATTCAGCGTCACCATAGACCAGTAACCCGTTGAAGCCGAGCCGTTCGTCGTCAATCGCGACGTCTGCGTAAGCAGCTGCTAACTCCAGCTGATCTTGCAGCAGCTTTTCTTCGCTCGCTGTTTTACTCGGCTGCGGCAAATACCGGGTGCTCACACCGCCGATGATTGCAGTCGACACTCGCAGAGAGGGCTCTTTTTCATAGACCTGTGCCGCTTCTTGCGCATCGAGCAGCCGGTCAAAAGTCACCATCGCCCAGAACTTCGGGTCCTCCACGACTGGCTGGCCGGTCTTTAGCCGGTAGTCCTCTTTCTTCATATTCGCGAGGGACTCGTCGGCACGCTCTACGTACTGCTCGGTTGCTTCCCACGGGTCCGGGCCGAGCGCATCGCCGTTGAGATTTTGCGGCTTGCTTACCCGATCGGAAGTCGAAGCGACTGCTAAAACAATCACCAATATGACAACACAGAAACCAGAGATCAGTGCCATCACTGGCGAAATACTGCCGTCACCAGTGCTTTTCGCACGAGTTTCACGGCGTGGTGGGTTCTTGGATCCCGATGGGGTCTGCGTCATGCGCTCTGCCTCAAAACTTCCAATGCGTGGTTCAAATCATCTGGGTATGGACATTCGATTTCCATCCAGCGCCCATCTGCCGGATGGTGGAAACCAAGCGAGACCGCGTGAAGCCACTGGCGGTTGAGCCCCAGCCGCTTGGCCAATGCCGGATCGGAACCGTACATGGGATCGCCGCAGCATGGGTGATTCAGCGCAGAGAAGTGCACGCGAATCTGGTGCGTGCGCCCAGTCTCTAGATTCACCTTCAGCAGCGTTGCTGGGGCGAAGGCCTCAAGCGTTTCGTAGTGCGTCACAGCATGCTTGCCATCCTGGCGGACGGCAAAGCGCCAACCCGCCGAAGGATGACGGCCAATCGGCGCATCAATTGTCCCCGACAGCGGATCCGGATGCCCCTGAACCAGAGCGTGATAGGTCTTGGACACCTCACGGTTTTTGAACGCCCGCTTGAGCACGGAGTAGCCCCGTTCGGAGCAGGCGACAACCATCACGCCAGAGGTGCCAACATCGAGGCGATGCACGATGCCTTTTCGCTCGGGCGGACCGGAGGTAGAAATGCGGAAACCAGCAGCCGCCAGTCCGCCGATAACCGTTGGGCCTTCCCAACCGACCGACGGATGTGCGGCCACACCGACAGGCTTGTGAACAGCCACCAAATCGGAGTCGTGGTAGAGCACGTCCATGCCCTCGACGAGTTCCTCTTTGGGATCCAATGGCTTTTCCACCGGCGGCAACAACACAGAGAGGAAAGCGTTTTCTTCCAATCGGTCGGACTTACCAACGCTCACGCCATCGACCGTGATGTCCCCAGCCGCTGCCAAATCAGCCACCGCTGTGCGCGAGAGCCCCAGCAACTTAGCCACACCGGCGTCTACCCGCATACCGGCCAAGCCCGGTGGAACGGGCATCTGCCGGGTTTCTCGGTCGGGCTGGTGCGCTCCCCCGAGTGCTGCACCGGTATTTACTGCATTGTCGTTCACTGCTGTCCTCCCTCCGCCGACTGCTTCTGATCCTTTTGGGCAGATTTCTTCTCCGCTGCAATCTGATCAGCGAAGAGATCCGGCTCCTTGGAAAAAACCATCCAGATAACGAGGATAATAACGCCCACTGTAATCGCGGAGTCCGCGATATTAAATACGGCAAAACCCTTCACCGACAGGAAATCGACGACGTGGCCGACGTAGAAACCGGGTTCCCGAAACAGCCTATCGATGAGGTTGCCCAGCGCACCACCAGCAATAAGCCCCGCTGCAGTCGCCGATATAGGACTGCGCAGCCAATGGGAAAAGCACATCACAGCCAGGATGTAAACCAGCTGCAACGTGGTAAAAACCCAGGTGGCGTTCGTGCCAAAGGAAAAGGCTGCACCGGGGTTAAAAACGAGCCGCAACTCGAAGAGATCGCCAATGACCTGCACCGCAGGACGGCCATCGAGAGTCTTCAAAGCGATAATCTTGGTCAGCTGATCGATAATCGCAACTGACACAATAACCGCAGCGAGAATCCCCCGCCGCGGGAAATATGTCCTCGTTTCCTTCTTAGTCACTGTCCCATAATGGCCTAACAAACCCATATTCAGCCAACTGACACCGCCCGGGTGGTTCCTATCCACCGCGAAACCGGTACGCTAACCGGTGTGACTCGACGTTTCCAATCTCAGTTTGTTCCGGCCTCCTCTGCTTTACGACGTGCAGGAGAATCCACCTCCTCGTGGTTCCGTCGACCTAGCCGCAGCGACCAGCCTGGTCACACCAAGCATGGCCTGCTGGCGAGGGTCGGCACCGCTGTTGTTGCCGCTACCACTGTGGTGTCATTGGCCGCGTGCTCGTCGGAAAGCTCGGTGGAAACGCAACCCGTGGACGTTGCACAACCCAAGGTCGAATTGACCAGTGCTGGTAGCGGTGAGCTGGCGAGCGTGCGTTGGAAGGACGACGGCGCGGAGCAGGAGTCGACCGTGGCGGTGACGCAGGGCTTCGCGCAGCGTGGCGGAAACGCCGATAGCGACCAGACGTTCCCGGACACCCGCCTGGAAATCCCCCTGACTAGTACTGTTACCAGCGATGACGATACTCGTGTGGTGACGTCAGAGGTGGGTAAACCCCACGGCTCCAACGATGAGCTGAATGAGGATATCGCGACCGCGCAGGGCTTTATCTCTGATTGGTCAACAACGGCCACTGGTGAGGTCAAAGAACTCAAGCTGGGAGCGCCGGAGAAGGCGACCGACACTGCTCGAGCTGGTGTGGAGATGGCGCTGCAGCAGCTGCATTCCGTACCTATCGTCTTCCCCTCCGAGGACATCGGAAAGGATGCGACCTGGACGGTCGAAAGCGAGGTCGAAGGCCAGACCACGATGACGCAGAAAGTGACCTATACCCTGCTCAGCCGTGCGGGCGACATTGTTAATTTGAAGGTCGATGTCAAGCAGGTTCCGACAGTCACCGAGTTGGACACTGGCGGCGAGGGTGCACTGAAGGTTGTCGAGGCCACGACTGACATGCTTGCCGACCGCGTCACCATCGACCTGACTAAGCCGCTTCCGATGAAGGGCAACATCGACTTTGTGACCTCCGTGACCTACGGCGACGGCAACTCCGATGTGCGCATCACTCAGCAGACGCACCGCGGGCTGGAGTTTAAGGACGGCAGCGGGTCGAAGAAGTAGCCCAGAAGAAATAGCTCTGGCCAGCGCAAGGTTAGAAGACGAGAAAGTGTCTAGGTTTATGTCACTTTTCTGCCCAAAAAATGGGCGGAACTGTCATAAACCTAGACACTTTCTTTTGTCTGCCCAGTGCACCCGACCGGACTAGGCTGTGATACCTGGCCCGATGGCGCCTAAGCCGGTGGAGGCGGAGGAGGCGCGTCCTCCGCCGGAGCCGGAGCCGGCGCAGGAGGCGGGACCTCCTCAGCCGGCGGTACAGGCGCGGGTGGCGGAACTTCCTCAGCGGGTGGTTCGGGCGCCGGAGCCGGGGCTGGCTCCTCGACCGGTGCTGGGGCCTCCTCGACCGGAGCCTCTTCAACTGGGGCTTCTTCCTCCGGCTCAGGCGGCGGCGGAGGGGTTTCGCCCGGCGCGAGACAGAACCCCGGCTTGTGCTCCGGATCAAGCGTCGACGCCAGGTTGCAGGCCCATTCCTTGCTCAGCATCCAACGGCCATCCCTGTAAATGAAGTCCACCTGATCCACGAGCATCGGATCTTCCTCCGGGCGGAGGATATTGACACCGGCTACGGCCTGCTTCGTCGTGAAGCCAGGCGTGATCGGATCAATGACATCAAAGCTAATTTCCTGCTCATTGGCACTATTGGTGACAATGTCGAAGAAATCGCCGGCAGTATCTCCGTCCTCGATGGTCAGCGCCTTTTCCTCGATAGGTAAATCGGGGTTGATAAGGCGTGCGAGGACGTCGTTAAGCTCTGCGCGCGTCGGCAGCATGATGACTGGTTCCGCCGAGCTGGATGTCTTCGATTCAGTCGTCGGCGCTGCAGTATTGCCGCCACCGCAGGCAGCGAGCCCAAGTGCGCTGACCGAGACAATCGCCGCTACTGTCACACCACGCGCTGTGCGCCAACGCATTCCGCTAACGCGCTGGTTGCAGGGGACTTTCATATGTGCACTACTCCAATAAAATCTGCATGAAGATTTGCTGGCTTCACGCCTTCCATAATCCTACACAAGGCCAAAACATCGCCTGGGTAAGATGGTGGACATGTCGACTCAGGATCATTCCCCGGCTAGCTCGGCCTCGTCTAGCACGGCCTCCCCTCGCCGAATCGTTGTCATCACCACCGGCGGCACCATCGCCTGCACCACGGATCACAGCGGTGCGCTAACCCCGACCATCTCGGGCACGGAGCTTGTCGCAGCGGTCGCGCAGCGTTATCCAGAGGGCATGTTAGAGCTGGAGGTTCGTGAGCTCGGGATGCTGGACTCGTCGAATCTCGCGTTCACCGACGTTGACCGTATTCTCGCCACTATTCACGAAGTGCTTGACGACGACTCCGTGGACGGTGTCGTCGTAACTCATGGCACGGACACGATGGAGGAAACGGCCATGGCTGCCGATATTTTCCATGCTGACTCGCGTCCGGTTGTCTTTACTGGTGCACAACTTCCCTATGATCATCCGGAAACCGACGGGCCGGGGAACCTCTTTGAGGCCGTGACCATTGCTTCCGATGCCTCTGCGCAGGGAATTGGCGTTCTTATTGTCTTTGGCCACGCAGTCTTGCCGGTACGAGGTGCGACGAAGTGGCACACAACCGATCCTTTGGCTTTTGCCACTAATGCACCGGAGGAGCCGGTTCGTCCAGATCCGCTGCCTCTGGCGGCTTTGGCGGGCTCGAAGGTAGAGATTATCCCCGCCTACTTGGGTGCAGATGGATCACTGCTGGATTCGGCAGTCGCCGCCGGTGCACGCGGCATTGTCGTAGAGGGCCTGGGGTCGGGCAATGTCTCCGATGAGTTTGCCGCTGCCATTGACCGGGCCATTGCGGCTGATGTGACCGTCGTGATGGCAACGCGCGTTCCGCGCGGTGATGTCCACGCCGCCTACGGCGGTGCCGGTGGCGGTGCGACGCTGGCTCGGCACGGTGTGATTAGCGCTGGTTGCGTGCATGCACCGCAGGCGCGCATCATTCTCGCCGCCGCGCTGGCTGCGAATGTGCATCCGCAGACGCTGTTCTAATTCACGCCTCGATGATGCGGATGATTTTCGCCGGGTTTCCAGCCACGACTACGCCCGCGGGAACGTCCTTAGTCACCACGGCACCCGCGGCGACCACAGAATTGTCGCCGACGTGAACACCGCCCAGGATGATGGCTCCGCCACCGATCCAGGCATTGCGTCCGATGATGATTTCATCTCCAGACTCTAGATAAGCGGCTCGGGCCTCAGCTCCCAGTGGGTGTACTGGTGGAAGCAGCTGTACGTTGGGCCCGAGCTGCGCATAGTCGCAGATTGTTACCTTCACCACGTCAAGTGCGGTGAGCCCAAAGTTGATGAAAACGTTGTCGCCGATGTGGATGTTATCGCCGTAGTCCAGGTAGATCGGCGGGCGAACGGTGCTGCTCTCTCCGAAAGACCCCAGTGCCGGTGCTAGCACTTGCTGTGCTGCCTGCTGGTCTTCGCGGAATGCGACCTCAAATTCAGCGGCCACCTGGCCAATTCGCGCGTTCAGAGCCTGTGATTCCGGATGATCGGCGATATACCACTGACCGTTCAGCATGCGCTGGCGGTTATCCAGACCGTCGTCGGGAAGTGTGGTCGACGGATTCGGATCTCGATCGGTGTTGCGCAACGAGGCGCGGCGAGCTGTCTCAAGCTCTGCAATGCGGGATTCGGTAGTCATAGTGCCCCAGTTTACGGACAGCGCATAAACAGAGCGCCGCGAACGGCATCGAGGCAGTCAGCCATATCAAGCATCCGCGTCGGGGCCGAGTTCGTCTTCGCTTTCCCGTTCAGGTTGCGGCAAGTCGAGAGCTGCTGCTTCGTCGGATGCCAGCCACTCCGGCCAGTCCAAACTGCACACCGCGGAGCACGGGCGCAGCTCCGGGTCGTCTTCCTTCAGCGTAATCATGCGCCCGGGGCCACTGGTGCGGCTTTCAAAGCGGACGGTCACAATCCCGTGCCCCGAACCCTGTACCCAACCATGTCCATACTCGCTGTGGTGCACATCCGAGGTAGGTGCCCACTTGGAATCGGAAAGCCGAACGGTCGGCAACGCACCGGTTCCGGATAGCTCGACCAGGCCGGCGGGAGCGTCGGAAAGCGCAGGTGCTGGCACTCGATCTTCGACGGTGATAGCACGGTCGAGCTCAGGAAACAGGACTTCTTGTATGTGCGAATCCAGCCCGGAGAAACCGACGCCCACCAGTCGCACTGGGCCGACCTCCGCGGGCGTGAACGCGATTCGGTGCGCCACCGCCATGAGGGTGTCGAAATCCTGTGTGGCGTAGGCGAGCGTCTCAGATCGGGTATGGATGCTCAGGTCAGACAGACGCACCTTGCAAGTGATGGTGCGAGCACCACGGCCATCTTTCTTGAGCCGTCGAAATGCGGACTCACCTGCGCGATCGACGGCGGTGTGGAGCTGGGCCTGCGACTCCAAATCCTCAGGATAGGTGTACTCCGCCGATACAGACTTGGCGACATCGCGCTCCTTAACCGGCCGATCGTCCGTCCCCTGCGCCAGCTGCCACAGCATCACACCGGTTTTGGATGTCAGCGAAACCTCGACATCACGCTGGGACATGGCGGCAAAATCACCGATCGTCTCCACACCCAGCGTGTGCAATTTTGCAGCGGTGACAGGGCCGATGCCCCAGAGCTTCTCTACCGGCAATGGGTGTAGAAGCTCGTGATTGCGTGCGGGGTCCAGCACGTACACGCCATCGGGTTTCGCCAGGCCTGACGCAATTTTCGCGAACTGCTTGCCCGCGCCCGCGCCTATCGACGAGGCCAAGCCGGTCTCCCGCCGGATATCTGCCCGCAGTTGCTCCGCCCAGGCAATGACCTGCTCCTTCGAGGCTCCCTGAAGCTCTTCGGGTTCCATGAAAGCCTCGTCGACGCTGAGCTGCTCGACCACGGGCACGCGCTCGCGGATTACAGAGAACACGCGGCGCGACACCGGCCCGTAGATGCCCTTGCGCGCGCTGACCGTCACGGCGGTCGGTGGCATGAGACGACGTGCGCGAGCCATCGGCATAGCCGAGTGTGCGCCGTACGCGCGGGCCTCATAGGAGGCACCGGCGACCACACCTCGACCGCCCAGTCCGCCGACGAGAACTGGCCGCCCGCGCAGAGTCGGGCGAGTGAGCTGCTCGACGGACGCGAAGAACGCGTCCATGTCGATGTGCAGAACCCACCGCCCGGAAGTCGGCATAGAGATTACTCTCCCCTACTGCTTGGCAATATCCGCCGAGCAGCCGTCCGCCACGTCGTAGCTCAGCGACTCTCCGCCAGCGACGACCTCGAAAGCGGTTGCGAGAACCTCGCGGGCGATGAGGTCAGCGTGGCGGTTGGCCCACTCCTCACGCTCGGCCGGGACCTGCAGCTTCACCGAAATGCGGTCGGTGACCTCAAGGCCAGCGTTCTTGCGGGCATCCTGCAGACCACGGATGCGGTCAGCGGCCCAACCACGGGACTCCAGGTCCTCGTCGAGCTCAGTGTCAAGCACGACCAGACCATTGACGCCGTCGACCTCAGCGGTGGAATCCGGCGAGATCGCGACCAGGTTGCGGGTGTACTCGCCCTCCTGCAGCGGAATGCCATCGGCGACAACCGCGCCGTCGACAACCTCGTAGTTGCCAGACTTCACAGCCTTAATGACCTTCTGGACGTCCTTACCCAGGCGCGGACCGGCCACGCGAGCGTTGACGGAGACCTCGAATCGTCCCACCGAGTCCACGTCGGAGGTGAACTCCACCTTGTCGACGTTGACCTCGGAGGAAACGATGTCGGTGTACTCACGCAGACGCTCGGCATCCGGGAATGCCAGGGTCAGCTTCTTCAGCGGCAGACGGTTGCGCAGCTGGTTGGCCTTGCGGATGCGCGATGTTGCCGAGCAGACATTGCGGACAATGTCCATGGACTCAACGAGTTCGTCATCGGTCGGCAGCTTGTCGACGTCCGGCCAATCCTCCAGGTGCACCGAGCGGCCGCCAGTGAGCGAGCGCCAGATGACCTCGGTGGCCATCGGCAGAAGCGGAGCAGCCACACGGGTGAGAACCTCCAGCACCGTGTACAAGGTATTGAAGGCCTCTGGGTGCTTGACATCGCCGGCCCAGAAGCGGTCGCGGGAGCGACGCACGTACCAGTTGGTCAGTGCGTCACAGAACTGACGGACCTCATCGGTGGCAGCAGCAATGTCAGTGTTGTCCAGGCACTCAGTGACAGCACGGACGGTTGCTGCAAGCTTGGCCAGGATGTACTTGTCCAGGATGTTGTCGGAGTCCACCGACCACTCGGCCGGCTTGGAGGCGTAGAGCTGCAGGAACGAGTATGCGTTCCACATCGGCAGCAGCGCCTGGCGTACGCCCTCGCGAATACCCTGCTCGGTGACAATCAGGTTACCGCCGCGCAGAATCGGGCTGGACATGAGGAACCAGCGCATGGCATCGGAGCCGTCGCGGTCGAAGACCTCGTTGACGTCCGGGTAGTTGCGCTTGGACTTACTCATCTTGTTGCCGTCATCGCCCAGCACGATGCCGTGAGCGACAACCTTCTTGAACGCCGGGCGGTCGAACAGTGCAACCGACAGGACGTGAAGCAGGTAGAACCAGCCGCGGGACTGGCCGATGTACTCCACAATGAAGTCGGCCGGTGCGTGGGACTCGAACCACTCCTTGTTCTCGAACGGGTAGTGGAACTGCGCAAACGGCATGGAACCGGAGTCGAACCAGACATCCAAGACATCCGGAACGCGGCGCATCATGGACTTACCTGTCGGGTCGTCCGGGTTCGGGCGAACCAGCTCGTCAATCTCCGGGCGGTGCAGTGTGGTCGGGCGAACGCCGAAGTCCGCCTCCAGCTCATCGAGGGAACCGTAGACGTCGACACGCGGGTACTCGTCGTTGTCGGAAACCCACACCGGAATAGGCGAACCCCAGTAGCGGGTACGGGAGATGTTCCAGTCACGTGCGCCCTCGAGCCACTTGCCGAACTGACCGTCGCGGACGTGCTCCGGCATCCACTCAATCTCGTTGTGGTTGAGCTCCACCATGCGCTCGCGAATCTTGGTAACGGACACAAACCAGCTCGGCAGTGCCATGTAGATCAAGGGCTCGCCGGAGCGCCAGGAGTGCGGGTAGGAGTGCTCGATGGTGCGGTGCTGGACGACGCGGCCAGCGGCCTTCAGGTCACGGATGATGTCCTTGTTGGCGTCAAAGACCAACTTGCCCTGGTACTCCGGCACCTGCGAAGTGAACTTACCGTCCATGTCCACCGGAATGATGACATCAATGCCGTATTCATTACAGGTGTTCATATCGTCTTCACCGAAGGCCGGCGCCTGGTGGACCACACCAGTACCGTCCTCGGTGGTGACATAGTCGGCCACCATGATCTGGAAAGCGTTCGGGTGATCTGCGAAGTAGTCGAAGATCGGCTGATAGGTCAGACCTTCCAGGTCAGCACCAGCGACGGTAGCCACGACCTCGTGTTCCTTGCCCAATTCCTTGGCGTAGGCACCAATCAGTGCTTCTGCCAGCAGGAAGGTCTTACCTGCAAACTCCGGCACGGAGGAATCCTCGCCGACCTTAACTACGGCGTAGGTGACCTTCGGGTTAACGGCCAGACCGAGGTTGGACGGCAGCGTCCACGGTGTGGTGGTCCAAGCGATAGCCGCAGTGTCAGCGAGCACCGGGGTATCCGCCAGCGTCTTCTCCGCTGCCGAGCCTGCCTTGGCACCGGTGAACGGGAAGGTCACGGTCAGGGTCGGATCCTGGCGCATCTTGTAGGAGTCATCCAGGCGGGTCTCCTGGTTGGACAGCGGGGTGTGCTCTGCCCACGAGTACGGCAGCACGCGGAAGCCCTGGTAGACCAGGCCCTTGTTGTAGAGCTCCTTGAAGGCCCAAATCACGGACTCCATGTAACTCATGTCCATGGTCTTGTATCCGCCGTCGAAATCAACCCAACGCGCTTGACGAGTGACATATTCCTTCCACTCGCCCGCGTACCGCAACACCGACTCAGCGCAGTACTTGTTGAAGTTAGCCAGACCCATTTCCTCGATCTGGCCCTTGTCCTTAATACCGAGCTGCTTCTCTGCCTCCAGCTCAGCCGGCAGACCATGGCAGTCCCAGCCAAAGACGCGACCAACCTGGTAGCCACGCATGGTCTTGTAACGCGGAACAATGTCCTTGACGTAACCGGTCAGCAGGTGACCGTAGTGCGGTAGACCGTTGGCGAACGGCGGGCCATCATAAAAGACGTATTCGTCAGCACCATTACGCTGATCGATAGAGGCCTGGAAAGTGCTGTCCTTGCCCCAGTACTCCAGAACCTTTTCCTCCAGTTCCGGAAACTTCGGGCTGGAGGTGTACTTACCAAAGTCAGCAGTGCGCGGATACGCGCCACCTGCCGGAGTGGCCTCAGCAGAGGCATTTACATCGTTCGAATTAGACACCGTTTCTACGTCACTTCCGTGGTCGAACATCATTAATACTCACCACGGGGACGCATGCCTAGCCCCTTCAGCGTTGTTACTGGTGACGCTGAAAAGGAGTCTCGCGCGGTACCACCCCGCTTGGCATCACGCTTTACGACGGTTCTTGCGAACAAGAACCATGCGGCTTCACGCGATAGCCCGCTTATTTAATAAGGCTTTGTAACGGTGCCAAACCGTTCGGTTCTACTGGGCCCATTTTCTACTGGACTGTTCTTCCGAAACGCTCCCCGGTGATGGCCGGCTCATTGCGCGTATGGGTGTCAGTATAGCAGTGTCTCAGGCAACTACTACAACCCTGACCGGAACAAAGAATGCGATTGGTTCGCAGGGAAAGATAGCAAAAACCACCGCGCTCTGCCTCCCCTCCCTGGGGAGCCGAGCGTGGTGGTTTTCTACGTGTTGGCTACGTAATTAGTTGTTGTAGCCGTCGGCCGGGGCAGCCGACTCGCGAGAGTTCAGGTCGTCGAGCTGGGACTCCAGGAAGGTCTTCAGGCGAGTGCGGTACTCGCGCTCGAAGATGTGCAGCTCCTCGATGCGCCCCTCCAGAGCGGTCTGCTGCTCCTTGACGGTGGTCATGATCTCGTGGTGCTTGCGCTCTGCATCGTCCTGCAGCGCGGTTGCCTTCTGCTGCGCTGCGGTGATGGTGGCGTTAGAGCGAGCGTCTGCGTCGCTGATCATCTGCTCGCTGCGCTGGCGAGCGTCAGTGAGGGTCGACTCAGACTCGTTACGGGCATCAGCCAACAGCTGCTCACTGCGCTTCTTGGCATCAGCCAAAGTTGCTTCTGCCTCATTGCGAGCGTTGGTGATAGTGCGCTCGGCCTCTTCATTGGCCTCTGCCACGGTGCGGTCAGCGTTTTCACGAGCCTCGGTGACAAGCTTGTTGGCCTCAGCGTCGGCGTCAGTGGTGACGCGATCAGCGGTGTCCTGAGCAGCCTGCAGGATACGAGCAGCGCGGAGGCTAACTTCCTGCGACTCGGTGCCGGTGCTTGCTGCAACTGCCTGCGGCTGCTCCGCAGCTGCGGAGGAAGCCTGCTGTGCAGAAGCCTCTGCCTCAGAAGCACGCTTCTCAAGAGCATCCAGACGATCCTGGTAGTGAGCCTCAATCTCCTGCTGCTGAGCGCTCAGGCGCTCGTTGTACTCAGCGCGCAGCTCCTGCTCAATTTCCTTGCGCAGCTTGTCCTCATCGACAGCCGGCGCCGCAGCGGCAGCACCGGAAGCAGCGTAGTCTGCGCCGCCACCCTGCTCTAGCTGACCCTCAAGGTCCTCAACCCGCTGGCGCAGCTCAGCGTTTTCATCCTGGAGCTCACCCAGTGCGTCCTCTACGAGGTCGAGGAACTGATCGACCTCGTCCTCGTTGTAACCACGCTTGCCAATCGGAGGCTTGCTGAAAGCCACATTATGCACATCAGCCGGAGTCAACGGCATGGTGAGTTCCCCTAACACTTTGAGCGGACAGTTCTTAAGAAATCTTAAGAGAATTATTTCCAGTAGTACTGTTTACCCGGCCAATCCTACCTGCTCTAGTCACAGTCCTCACCCCATTTATTTTGGGCAGGACTCTATCCCCCACGTTCTAACCAATGGCAAAGTTCTAGTAAAACGTTAAACCTCGCCCTTACCCTGCACCTTTAGCCACAGAACTTTACCCCCGACACAATAAAAACCCATTGGGGATTACATTCCCCAACGGGTTCCTATTGTTGCCCCCGATTAACACCCCCGGCGGCAATTCAATGCCCGAGAACATCGCATTCGGGACAGTCAAAACAACACAGCTCCACCGAAATCCACATTGTGGATCCCAAGCAAACAGTTAGCGATATTTACGCCACCGCGCCGAGAGCTACCTGCAGCACCATTCGCAGAATCATAAGGATGAAGAACAAAACAAGCACAGACATGTCCACCATCACGTTGCCCATCGGCATAGGCGGGATGAGTCGGCGCAACAGCTTCACCGGCGGGTCGGTAATGACAAAAACAACTTCGCCAATCGACGAAAACACCCTGCCTGGTCGCCAAGAGCGAGAAAATGACTGAATCATTTCAATCACAATGCGAGCCAACAGCAGATAGGTGAAAAGCTTCAGCAGGATTAGCAGAACTAGCAGTAGTGAAGACACGAATAAACAGTCTAGCTAATTAATCGAAATACGAAACACTAACAAGCCATGCGAGCCGGCTGACTAGCCGGACATCCGGTCGAACTGGCCCTCGTTGACATCGCAGCCATGCGGGTACAGGGTGAACACGGAGCCGTCAGCCTTGATTCGACCGCGCAGACCGAAAACCAGTCCAGCAACGAAGTCGACGTAGCGCTTAGCCTCAGATGGGTCAAGCTCACTCAGATCGAAGGTGACAATGTCACCGTCGCGGAAGTGCGAACCGATGTCCGGAGCCTTGGAGTACTTGTCCTGGAAACCACTTTCCGGCTTGATGAAGACCTGCTCCGGTTCCTTGGTCTCAGCAACGGAGTGCAGGTTGCCGTAGCGGTAGTCCTCCTCGCGGGAGTTCACACTTGCAGTCTCACGTGGAGCCTCTTCGCGCAGCTCGTAGCGGTGGCGCTCCGCACGACGCGAGTCGGCATAGGAGTCATCAAAACGCTCCTCGTCACGGCGGTCAAACTCGTCGTAGTGCTCGTCGTAAGCCGCGTCATCAGTCGGGGTAAGACCGAAAAAATTTGAAACCCCACGGAAGAAATCAGCCATCTTCTGCTACGTCCTTCTTAGTGTGCGAATTTAAGTCTGTGCTACCCACAACCTACCGGCTGGGTTGGCAATATCGCATAGACACGCGCAAATTTGGCGCGCCAAAATTACAACTTTGAAACTTAGCCCTGCTCAGGCAGGATTACGATGCCCGCCTGACGGCCAGTCTTCCCCTCCCGCCGGTAGGAAAAGTACTGCTCATTGTCAATAGTGCAGCTGGGCTCGACATTGACATGCCGTACACCGAGGTCATAGAGCTGACGCATCAGGCCGGCGCGCACGTCGACACCGGCAGTCCCCTGCTTCGTTCGCATCTTCGCTCCGGGCAAATGCTTATCGACGTCATCGGCCATCGACTCAGGCACCTCGTAATTGTGGCCAGAAGCCGCCGCACCGAGAAGCGCATGGATATTCTCGGGCGTGGCACCGAGCTCAATCATCTTCTCGACAGATTTACGAACGATTCCGTTGCGGGCACCGGTCCGCCCTGCGTGTACCGCAGCGGCGACACCCGCATAATCGTCGGAAAGCAAGACGGGAACGCAATCGGCAACGAGCACTACCAGCGCGAGACCCGGCGTGGTCGTGACGATGGCGTCGGTAGCCGAGACAGGCTCAGTTTGTGGTTCGTTGACGACGGTGACCGTGTTGGTGTGAAGCTGCTCCATGTAGACGAAGCGGGCACGGTCGATTCCCAGAGAATCGGCCAAGCGCTGGCGGTTGCGTTCGACTGCGGACGGGTCATCGCCGACATGATCTCCAAGATTGAAGGAATCATATGGTGGCAGCGAAAACCCGCCGCGCCGATTCGTCAGAATTTTTCGGCTGCGGCGGGATTCAGTCATGATTTCTTAGAAGCCCCACTCCGGCAGGTCACTGGAAGCCTGGTAGCCGCCACGACGGTCGTCGCGGTCATCGCGGTGAGCACCACGGTAGTTGCGGTTTTCCTGCGTACGCGGTGTCGGGTTATCGGTGAACAGACCACCGCTGTTCGGGTTGGTGCGCGGGACAAAGCGGTCGCGATCCTCACGCTCGCGCGGCTGTGCGACCGGGCGCTCTTCCTCCACACGCGGGGCCGGAGCGCCGAGGTTGTCACCGCCCGGCAGTGCGCTGCCCTGTCGCGGTGCCTGCTCAGCGGCCGGACGCGCCTCGGCATCCTGTGCAGCCGGACGTGCAGCGGCACCTGCAGCTGGCTTGTCCAGCGGGTTGCCGTTACCCTGCTCAAAACCGGTAGCAATCACAGTGACGCGAACTTCGTCACCGAGGTTGTCGTCGATAATGGTACCGAAGATGATGTTGGCATCCGAATCAGCCTTTTCCTCCACGATGGACGCGGCGGCGTTGACCTCCATCAGGCCGAGATCGGAGCCACCGGCGACGGAAATAAGCACACCCTGTGCACCATCCATGGTGGACTCCAGCAACGGGGAGTTAATGGCCTGAGTCGCGGCATTCATCACACGGTCGTCGCCGCGTGCGGAGCCAACGCCCATCAGAGCCGAGCCAGCCTCAGCCATTACCGAGCGGACGTCGGCGAAGTCGACGTTAATCATGCCCGGAATGGTAATCAGGTCAGTAATACCCTGGACACCGTTGTAAAGAATCTCGTCGGCAAAGCGGAACGCGTCCATCATGGACAGATCCTGCTCACCAATCTGCAGCAGACGCTGGTTCGGAATGGTGATAAGGGTGTCACAGACCTCCTTGAGGGTTTCAATGCCCTCAGCGGCCTGGCGCGCACGGCGCTTGCCCTCGAAGTCGAACGGCTTGGTTACCACGCCGACGGTCAGGGCACCGGACTTCTTGGCGATGCTCGCGACAACCGGAGCTGCACCGGTACCGGTTCCACCGCCCTCACCTGCGGTAACGAAGACCATGTCGGCGCCCTTGAGGGTCTCTTCAATCTCGTCCTTGTGGTCTTCCGCGGAAGTGCGGCCAACCTCGGGGTTAGCGCCAGCTCCCAGACCACGAGTTGCCTCACGCCCAATGTCGAGCTTGACATCAGCGTCGGAGAACATCAGGGCCTGCGAGTCGGTGTTGACTGCGATAAATTCGACACCCTTCAGCCCCTCCTCGATCATGCGGTTGACAGCATTGACGCCACCGCCGCCGACACCGACGACTTTGATAACGGCGAGGTAGTTATTCGGGGAGGTCATTGCGCGTTTCTCGCCCTTTCCTATAGGTCCTAAATAATTTCATCTAGCCACGTTGCACATGGGCCGCACGACAGCATTGGCACCGCCGGGCAGTACAGCTCTCCATGACACCGCACGGAAGAAGTGCATCATGGCCGAAAAGCTGTTGACCCCATTGTGGTCGAAAACTGCAAATAATTCAGCGACCTTTTAGCGCGTGTCGCTACCTTAAACCTGCACTTGAGGGATAGTGTTTAGCCACAGAAATCACTCCAGACACCACCATTCTCTACTCTCCCTTAGCAGCGGGTAGTCGGGGGTTGGAGACATTCCAAATCTTCTCGCCACGGTTCAGCACAATCTCCGTCGCGCGTGCCTTTTCTGCCGCATTATCCGAGGACCCGAAGTACACCTCGTATCCATCGGTCAGAAATAGCTTGATCTCTGCCTCGGAAGGAGCGCTAATCCGCTCCACACGGTGTGCAACGGGCTCTGGCAACGCCTTGACGACGTTCAAAACCGCCTTGATAACGCGCGGTTCGGGGTCAACTTTGCCGTCTGTTGGCTCATCCACACGAGGTGCATCAACAACCTCGATGACACCCGCCGGCGGGGCTGCCGTGACGAACTCCTGACCATTTGCGGAAAACAGATGCTCTCCGTCAGTGGCACGGACAAACACCACCGGGGTGAATTCTCGTACCGAAATAGTCACGCCCTGCGGCCACGAACGACTGACAGTCACGCTATCGACCCACGGCTGCCCCGCCACGGAGCGCGCTGAGGCATCCGTGTCCAAGCGAATGAGCTTTTGATTCTCGGAGATACCACTGGCCTCGACAATCGCGTCTTTATCCCCGTGGACGACGCCCTCAACATCGATGTTTTTCACAACCAGCCACGGCGAAAACCACACCACCGTTGCAACGATGGCGATAATCGCGACCAGGCCACCGCCGACGAGCCAGCCGCGTCGCGGGGCGCGCGCTGAACGCCGACGCCGCGACGCTGTTGCGCCCCGGCCTGCACCGTCGGTCTGCTGAGATTGCTTTCGGCTGGTTTTCACAGTGCTACGACTCCACCTGTTCGTCGTTGTCTCCGCTGAGCTCGCGCACGATTTCGTCGGCAAGCATCGTCACAGAGCCAGCGCCGATGGTCAGGATGACGTCGTGCGGTTCGGCGATTTCGCGAACGCGAGCCGGGACGCTGGTGAAATGCGGCTCATACGTCACAGGGATGGTCATTTTGTTGGCAATGAGCGCGCCGTCGACGCCCGGCAGTGGCTCCTCGCGGGCGCCGAAGACATCGAGCAATACGGCCTTGTCCGCCAGAGACAGGGCGGCAGCGAACTCGTCGGCAAAGTTGCGAGTACGCGAGTACAAGTGAGGCTGGAACACAGCGATGACCTTGCCACGACCGGCCTCGGTGACCAACTCCCGAGCTGCGCCGAGAACTGCGGAGACCTCGGTCGGGTGATGCGCGTAGTCGTCGTAGATACGAGCGCCAACAAATGGCCCCTCGCCGATACTGCCGTGGTAGTCAAAGCGGCGACGGACACCGGTGAATTCACCGAGACCGCGCGCCATACGCCCCAAATCTGCCCCGACGCAGTCGCCACCGACCATTGCAGCCAGCGCGTTGAGCGCCATGTGACGGCCGGGCTGATGAAGTTCAAACCTCACCGATGTCGAGCCAACAGTGGCCTCCACGCGGGCACCACCACCGACCGGAGTCCAGCCGTGCAAAACGGCACCGACCGGCAGCGTCGGGTGTTGAGCCAAGGCTTCTTCCCCACCATAAGCCAGCACGTTAATGCCGCGCTCCACCGCGCGCTCGCCCAATGCGGCCGCATGCGGATCCTCAGCACAGATGACCAGATGACCGCCATCCTTAATGCGCTCTGCAAAAGCGTCAAAGACGGCGTAGTAGGTCTCGTCGTCACCGAAAAAGTCAAGGTGATCGGGCTCGATGTTGGTAATTACGGCCACTTCCGGCTGGTAGGTCAACAACGAGGCATCCGACTCATCGGCCTCAGCAACAAAGACATCGCCACTGCCCTGGTGAGCATTGACACCGGCCTTGCTCATCAGACCGCCAACGGCAAAAGACGGATCCAAACCAGCTGCCTGCAAAGCGGCGACGGTCATCGATGTAGTCGAGGTTTTGCCGTGAGTACCGGCGATCAGGAGAGCCTTGGGGTCCTGCATCAACAGCGCTAACACATCGGAGCGTTTGAGCACCGGAATGTCCAGCTCATGTGCACCGGCCAGCTCCGGATTCGTCTTCGGGATAGCAGCGAAGGAAATGACCACTGCGTCCGGCAGCTCTCCCTCGCCAGCAAGCTCGAGATTCGCACGGTCATGCCCAATGGCGATGGTGGCTCCCATCGCACGTAGTCCCACCACCGCGCGGGACTCCTTGACATCGGAACCGGTAACACGAATGCCACGCGCCAACAGGATGCGAGCGATACCGGACATACCGGCACCGCCAATGCCAATCATGTGGACACTTGCGGGCAGCTCTCCCGTTACCGGCTGAAAGTCATCGAAATTAACGTTCATGTTTATGCTCGCTTTACTTCTTAGAGTTCACAGCCGCAGACAGCACCCGACGGGCGATGTTCTCCGCAGCGTTACCATGTCCAATGTTGGCCAGGGCGCGGCGCCCGTCGGCAAGCTTTTCTGGGGACGTGACCAGCGGAATCACGATATCCGAAACTGATGCCGCAGTCAGCGACTCGTCGGCGATGAGAATACCGCCACCAGCATCGATGACATCGGTGGCGTTGAGCGCCTGTTCCCCATTTCCGTGTGGCAGCGGAACGTACACCGCAGGCAAGCCGACAGCTGAGACTTCAGCCACCGTCATCGCACCGGAACGGCACAAAATCAGGTCGGCGGCGGAGTATGCCAGATCCATCCGGTCGATGTACGGCACAGCGACATAGGGGGCGTCCTCGCGGATAGCCTCGACCTCGACGTGATTCTTCTTGCCGTAGGCATGCAGTACAGATACACCGGCGTTGGCGAGCTCTGCGGCTGCACCGGTAACAGCTTCGTTGATGGAACGTGCCCCCTGCGAACCACCGGTGACAAAGAGCACCGGTCCCTCCTGCGGTAAACCGAAGAACTCGCGGGCCTCGGCACGCTTGGCGTCGCGATCCAGCGCCGCGAGGCTGGCACGCACGGGATTGCCAACGACCTCGGCCTTCAGACCAGAGCCAGTCACGGCGGCCAAGCCGACGCCCCCGAGTGCGACACCGAGCTTATTGGCCAGACCCGCACGGGCGTTGGCCTCGTGAACCAGGAACGGAATCTTCTTCCCCGCACGGCACGCCATGTAGGCCGGTGCCGATACGTAGCCACCAAAGCCGATGACCGCATCAGCGTCAATGCGCTTGAAAACCTTGCGGGTCTCACGCACTGCACGAGCGACGTTGAGAGGCAGCTTGAACAAATCCGCAGTCGGCTTGCGCGGCACCGGCACTGGCGGAATCAGCTCCAGGTCATAGCCTCGCGCCGGTACGAGGGTTGACTCCAACCCCCGATTCGTACCGAGTGCAATGACGCGGGCTTCCGGCTGCAGGTTCAAAATCGCATCCGCCACAGCCAATGCGGGTTCGATATGGCCAGCCGTACCACCGCCGGCCACCACAATGGTCGGAGCAGAGCCATCTTCCTTAAGAAACTGCTCAGACTCCGAAGCGCCTTTCGCCCCAGCGGCTGCGCCCAGATTCTTGTCTGCCATGGTGTTATCGATTCCTCCTCCGCGGTGCTGAACCGCCGTTCCTATTGTTTCGGCCCGGGCGCTGGCGCGAACGCGACTGTCCGCCACGACCTTCGCCCCGAATCCTACTGCCCCGGCCTGAGCTTGACGACGACCAGGAGCCCTGTGACCGTCCAGTCCGCGGCGACCTCGCTGTAAAACCCCGCGTCCGTCCGTCGTCACTACGAGGGGAATAATCCACTTCGCGGCCACGAACACTGCCCGAGTTTCCGGAGCTTCCGGACGCTCGGAAGCCACGCTGCGGGGTGGCACCTCGGCCACTGCGGCTGCCTCCACTACGGCCGGCCCGGTTGGGTCGGTCAGCTCGGCCACTGTAGGTTTCCCGCACCTGCGCCCCCTCGCCACGTGGAGTACGCGCTCCACTGGTCACCACGGGCGGACCAAAGCGTTGCGGATCGCGATGGGCACGCACCTTCGGCGCGTGGCGACGCGATTCGTCATACGGGATTGGTTCCGGAATACCCAGGAACCTGTCCAGCCCCGGACGTCCCGAAGTCTGCATTGCAGAGACTGCCTCCGATTCGTGGCGGGCACATGTGGCCAGCAGACCCATCGAGAACAACGTCACCATCGCCGATGTACCACCAGCGGAAATCAGCGGCAGCTGCAGACCAGTCACTGGCAACGCACCAACGACGTAGCCGATGTTGATGAAAGCCTGCACCACGGTTGCAGCAGTAATCGTGCCCGCGAGCAGACGGAGAAACGGATCGTTCTGACGACCGGCGATACGAAGTCCCACCCAGCCGAGCGCTGCGTAGAGCAAAATAACCATCAGCGCGCCGAGAAAACCAGTCTCCTCACCGATAATGGCGAAAATGAAGTCATTCTTCGCCTCCGGTAGGTATCCCCACTTCGCGCTCGACTGACCGAGACCGACACCGGTGAGAGATCCGTCGGCAAGCGAAAGAAAGCCCTGGTAGGACTGGTAGGCATCTCCCTGCACATCGTTGAAGTTACCGAGCAGCGAGTCCAAGTAGACCCTGATTCGCGCCGAACGGAAACCCGCGGTGACGGTAAAAATCACCAGGGCGAAAGCCGCAGCGGCAAGCAGCCCGGTGATGAATACTCGCGGCAGGCCAGCAAACCACGCCAACGCCACCACGACGAACGCCATGGAAGCAACCATGCCGAGGTCACGCTGCAGCATCACCAGTGCCAATACCACGAAGCTGACCGCACCGAACAGCCCGAACAAATCGGTATAGGACACAGCAGTGCGGACCTTTTCAGCCAGCAGCTTCGAACCCCACAGTGCCAGCGCGATCTTCGCGATTTCTGATGGCTGCATGGTGATACCACCAATACTCAGCCACGAACGCGCACCGGTTTCCTCCAGGCCGATGCCGATACCAGGGATAATCACCAAAACCAGCAGCACAAAGGACAAAATCAGCGCTGCTGTCGATAGCGAGCGAATCAATTCCACCCGCATTCGCAGCACAATCCACATGGAGATAAGACCCGCCACCACCATGACCAGCTGACGGATGAACACCGACCACACGCTGCCCGAGTCATTACCCGCGCTGGCCATGGATGCCGACAGCACCATCACCAGTCCGATTGACGTCAGCAGCGCGACGATAATCATCAGCAGGTGGTAGTCGAACAGCGGACGCGACTTCCAGTCGTTAAAACGCTCCACCCACGCCGGCCGCTCTCGAGCACTAGAGCTAGACGACGAGGGCCGCTGTGAACTGGTAGCCTTCGTCCCCTTTTGTGCCGTCGCGGCACTAGCGCTTAAATTACGAGCCTTGCGGGAGTTATCCATCAGTTGACGTCACCTTCTGCGCCCATTGCGCGAACAAGTCGCCACGTTCAGCCATTCCGGAGTACATGTCCAAGCTGGCGGCAGCTGGTGCCAACAGCACCACATCCCCAGGGTTGGCATATTCACTAGCTGCCATACAGACCTTTGCCATGGCATCGACCTTGTCAGTGTCATCAATGACAACGACCGGCACAGCAGGTGCGATGCGGGAGAGCGCATCGCTGACTAGTTGCCTATCGACGCCCAGAACCACGGCGGCCTGCAGGCGATGAGCATGCTTCGCCACTAGCGGCGAGATTTCCGCGCCCTTGAGCTGACCACCGACGATCCAAACGACACGCTCATGACCGGACAGTGCAGCGTCGGCAGCGTGGGGGTTGGTGGCCTTGGAGTCATCAATCCACACGACATCATTTGCCTTATGGACAATCTGACCGCGGTGTGCGCGAACTTCGAAAGTCTCCAATTCCGCTGCAATTTGCTCCGGTGAGGTACCGATACTGCGCGCCATCGCAGTGGCGGCCACCGCGTCGAGAACACCTGCCCGGCCGGGAGGAGAAATTCCCGCTACCGGTGCGATGACAATGCCCGGACCAGAGTCGTCAGCTGCGGCATCGCCGCCGCCAAAAGCACGGTCGACAATCATGCCGTCGCGAACTCCGACCTGGTGTGCCTCCGGGGGACCATCGGTAAAGCCCACGACGGAGTTGCCGAGCTCGTCGTTTTTCAGCATCTTTTCCACGTGCTCGACGACATCTGCGTCATCCGCACCGTAGATTGCGACAGTACCGCGCAGCGCACGGGTCTTGTCCAGACCGTAGTTTTCGTAAGAACCGTGCCAGTCGATGTGGTCTTCCGCCAGGTTCAGCAGTACTCCCGCATCTGGGCGAATGTTTGGAGCCCAGTGCAGCTGGAAGCTGGACAGCTCTGCGGCCAACACCTCGATACGAGGCTCAGCAGTCAGTGCGTCGTACAGAGCCACACCAATGTTGCCCACAGCTGCGCCCTGCTCCCCGAGCATGGCGGCCAGCATGGAGGTGGTTGTGGTCTTGCCGTTAGTGCCGGTGACTACCAGCCAGGTCCGTTTCGGACCCCACAGCTGGGCACAGTCGCCGGCGAAAGCCAACGCCACATCGCCGAATACCGGGACACCGGCCTCAGCGGCGGCGCCGAACAGCGGACTGGTCGGACGCCACCCCGGGGAGGTCACGATCGCAACCGCGTCGGCAAGCTCGTCGCGAGCGTCTGCGGTTGTGACATGCCGAACCGAAAAGTCAGCGGCAACCAGTGCGCCGAGCGCGGAGTCGTCCACGACGACAACTTCCGGACAGCCGATGTCCTTGAGCATCGCAATGGCACCGCGACCGGAAACTCCGGCTCCTGCCACCAGAACTCGACCAGAGCGCACCGTAGCGACTAAGTCGAGATTTCGGATATCGGTGAGGTTGGTCGGGTCTGGTGAGTTAATCATTGAAATACGCCTACCTGAGAGAGCCAGTCACTGTAGAAGATGGCTGCGCCAATCATGTTGAAAATGCCTGCGAGTAGCCAGAAGCGAACGACAACAGTTGTCTCCGCCCAACCTCCGTTTTCGAAGTGGTGATGGAGAGGAGCCATGCGGAATACGCGCTTGCCAGTCGTCTGGAAAACCGCGATCTGGATTGCCACGGAAGCAACTTCCATCACGAAGATGAAGCCAATGATAACCATCAGCAGCTCAGTCTTGGTGACAAATGACAGACCCGCTACCAAACCGCCAAGAGCCAGCGAACCGGTATCTCCCATGAAGATCTTTGCCGGCGCTGCATTCCACCACAGGAAGCCCAAACAGGCGCCCAGACCCGCGACGGAAATAACGGCGATATCCAGCGGATCGCGGACGTTGTAGCAACCGCTGCCCAGCGAAGCCTCGCAAGAGTTACGGAACTGCCAGAAGGAAATCAGCGTGTAGGTGGCCAGTAGCAGCGCGGTGGCGCCAGCGGCCAGGCCGTCAAGGCCATCAGTGAGATTGACGGCATTCGTCCATGCGGCAATGACGATGAAGACAAATACCAGGAAGACAATCATGCCGAACCACACAGGCCCCGGTGCCAGATTCAGGAACGGAATATCTCGAATCAGCGACAAGCTCGTCGAACCGGGAGTCAAGCCAGACGCATCCGGGAACTGCAGCAGCAGCACGCCGAAAATCAGTGCTGCCGCCAGCTGCCCAACCAGCTTCGCTGTCTTGTTCAGCCCCAGGTTGCGTCCTTTGTAGAGTTTGATGAAGTCATCGGCAAAACCCAATGCGCCCATCGCCAGAACAAGGAACATCACCAACAGACCGGAGGCGGACGGCCCCACGCCAGTCTGGATATACGTAACGAGGTGTGAGAGGAAATAGCCAGCGACGATTGCGGCGATGATGGCGATGCCGCCCATAGTCGGAGTTCCCCGCTTGCGCAGGTGGCTCTTCGGCCCTTCTTCACGAATCTCCTGGCCAAGACCTTCAGCAGAGAATTTGCGAATAAGCACTGGTGTTAAAAAGACACTCACCAGGAATGCAATCGCACCACTGAGAATAAGTTGAATCACTTACTTTTCCTCTCCGCTTTCACCTTCGGGCGTAGTCCCAACCTTGGCAGCCAGCGAGTCCGCGACCCGCCACATACCGTCCGCATAGGAGGCCTTGACTAACACCACATCGTCCGGACGCACCTCGGCCGCCACCAAATCCGCGGCAGTGGATGTATCCGGCACCCTAGAAGTATTTAACCCCAACTCTTCCGCTTTGTCGGCCAGGGCATGCACATTAGAACTCTCTCCGACTGCAATTAGTCGATCGATGCCGCGGCCCACAAGGTACTCGCCAAGCGACGAGTGCTCATCTTCAGCGGAATCACCAAGCTCACCCATCTGTCCCAGCACGGCCCACGATGAGGCGTCCTGGTGCGTTGGGCTAGCTGCTGTACGTGCCAGAGCGTCAATCCCCGCACGCATCGAATCAGGGTTGGCATTATAGGAGTCGTTAATTACGACGATATTGCCAGTGAGCTGCTGGACATCCATGCGCCGCTCTGACGCTGCCACATGCGCGGCCATCGCCTTTGTGACCTGCTCAGCATCAATACCGGACTCCACTGCCACCGCAATCGCCGCCAGGGCATTGGCCACTTGGTGCGCACCATAGACCTGCAGTTGGATCGGGAATGTACGCCCATCCGGTACATGCAGGTCAAAAGATGCACGAGCAAAATCATCGAGCTGCACATTCGTGGCGCGGTAATCCGCGGTTGCGTGGCGTTCGGAGTTCTCATCGGCAGAGAAGAACACCACCTTCGCCTGGGTACGTGGAGCCATGCCAGTGACATAGTCATCGTCGGCATTGAGTACGGCCACACCGCCCTGCTCCGCAGCCGGCAGCGCTTCCACGAGCTCGCCCTTAGCCTGCGCGATTGCCTCGCGCGAGCCAAACTCACCAAGGTGCGCCGTACCAACATTGAGCACCGCACCGATCGTCGGTGGTGCGATGCGCGCAAGGTGGGCCACATGCCCAATTCCGCGCGCACTCATCTCCGCAACTAGGTACTTCGTCTCCGGAGTGCACTGCAGCACCGTGTACGGATGCCCAATTTCGTTATTAAACGACCCCTTCGGCGCCACCGTCGGACCGTCGGTACGCAGCAGCGTCGCCATCATGTCCTTCGTCGACGTCTTTCCCGCCGAACCCGTCACACCGACGACATGCAGCTGATCCTTCTTCAGCTCGTCGACGACGTAACGCGCCAACTTACCAAGCGCTTCCAGCACCGCCGCCCCGGAACCATCCGGATCGTGTGCAAATGCGTCGGCATTGGAGTCCTGCTTACCAAGAGGCTTGACGACGACCGCAGGTTGCCCAACATCTCGTGCCGCCAGTGCCATCGGCGCTCCAGCTGCTACAGCCTGATCGATGAAGTCGTGGCCGTCGACACGCGCGCCCGGCAGGGCGAGGAAGAGCGAGCCTTCGCGAATCTTTCGGGAGTCGAATTCTGCGGGCTGAGTCACTGTGGCGTCATCATTGACGTGGGCGAGTTCACCTCCCACGATGTGAGCGATTTCCGCGGCGGTCAGGGCAATCATGATGTCTATAGTCCTTGTTGGTTAGAGTTCCAGGCGCCTAGTAAAGGATGATTTCTTGATTTTATTCGCCTACCGCGAATGGTTCGCGGTAGGCATGTCAGGTGGTGCGCTTCCTCAGCGATTTCAGCAATCTCAATCAGCGGATCCCTCCAGTCGCTGTGTGAGTGCTTCGGCCAGCTGTTCACGGTCATCGAACGGGTGAATTACGCCACCGATATTCTGGCCGGTTTCGTGTCCCTTGCCTGCCACCACGATGCTGTCGCCGCTGTGGGCGAGCTCGACGACACGGCGAATTGCCTGGCCGCGATCGCCGATTTCCTCAACAACCGTGTCAGAACTGGCCTTGCCGCTGGCAACCGCTTCCTTCGCACCGGCGACCACGGCCGCACGGATTTCAGAGGGCACCTCGGAGCGTGGATTGTCATCGGTGATGATGACGACATCGGCACCGTATGCAGCCTCAGCTCCCATAATTGGACGCTTGGCACTATCGCGGTCGCCACCGGCGCCGACGACAACCAGCACGCGACCTTCGGTCTGTGCACGCAAGGTGGCCAACACTTCAGCTACTGCGGCTGGCTTGTGGGCATAGTCCACCACAGCCAGGAAGTCCTGTCCGCGATCGATGCGCTCCATGCGGCCTGGCACACGCACCTGTGCCAGACCGCTCTTGGCCGCGTGATTGGCATGCCCAATCGCATCGAGCACAGCCCATGCGACTGCGGCATTGGCAACGTTGAAAGCACCCGGCAGAGGAACTTCCACCTCAACTGTGTCAGTGTTATTTCGCGTTAGCTCCACATGTTGGACACCGTTGGTGGCGACAGTGGCTGCAGCGGCGTGCCATTCTGCAAAGACCTCGGCAGCTGGCGTCTTGTCGGTTACGCGATGCTGAGTATGGACAGTGGTGACTTGGACATCCGGGTCGCCGGCAGCGATATCTGCCATGCGGACACCCCAGTCGTCGTCGATGCACACGACAGCCTTCGGTGCATGTGTCGGACCTGCGGGATCAAAGAGCTTGGCCTTGGCTTGGAAATACTCTTCCAAGGTCTTGTGGAAGTCCAGATGATCCTGCGAGAGGTTGAGGAAACACCCGACCTCGAAACTGACTCCGTCTACACGCCCCAACGACAGTGCGTGAGAAGAAACCTCCATGACAACGTGCGTCACCCCCTCGGAGAGCATCTGGTGGAACAGGCGCTGGAGGGCCGGAGCTTCTGGGGTAGTCAGGCTCGACGGAACGGCACGGCCATTGATGCGCGTGCCGGTAGTACCAATGATGCCTGTCGAGCATCCAGCTGCCAGGAGCGCGCCCTCCAGCATGTAGGTCGTGGTGGTCTTGCCAGAGGTGCCGGTAACCCCAATGATGGTCAGTGAATCCGAGGGGTGATCGTAGATTTCTGCAGCAACGTGCCCCATGACGGCCCGGACATCGTCGACAACCAGGACTGGTCGAGTCTCCCCTGCTTCCCGCAGGATTTTCAGACCTTCCTCATCAGTCAGGATCGCTGTAGCAGCCGACTGCTGCGCGTAGCGCGCACCATGCGTGCGAGTACCTGGGACGGCAGCAAACATTCCGCCTTCAGGCACTTCGGCAGCGTTGAGTTCGATTGCGGCGATATCCGCTCCTGCCGCCGCGGATTCGGTAATGCCGTCAAGTCGGCCATGCGCGAGGTTACACAATTTCGCAAGGGTGGCGGTCATTGGCTGTTCCCTCTTTCAAGTCAGTCGTTGGTGTACAACAGGTTGGAAAAATTCAAGAGATTCACTTTGCAGAAACCAAAGTAATAAAAGTCTGTGTATTAGTGCTGTCGCGGTAACTTCATTGTGGTGGTGACCTCGTTACGGCTGCAGCAACAACTTGCCCTCGCGGGGTGGCGACGGCGGTACGTTGTAGCGGTTAAGCGCCCAAGCGGCGATGTCCTTAAACAGTGGGGCTGCTGACTGACCGCCGTCACCATGGACACCACGCTGGGGTTCGTCAAGCATAATGCCAATGACAAAACGGGGATCGTCGGCAGGCGCGATGCCTGCAAACGTGATGTGGTACTTGGAATTCGAGTACGCGCCGGTGTCGGGGTCAAACTTCTGCGCCGTACCTGTCTTGCCTGTGAGCGAGTATCCCTCAATACTATTGCCGGCCGCGGTACCCGACTGCTGCCCCGTGGGATCAGACTGCATAACGCCTTCAAACATAGCGCGCACAGTTTGGGCGGTCTCCGGGCTAACCACACGCACTGTTTCCGGGCGCTCTGTTGCCGTCTTCGTGCCGTCCGGGGAAATTGTCGAACGAATCATACGCGGCGGGATGCGCTCGCCATCGTTGGCGATTGCCTGGAAAACTCCTGTCATCTGCAGCAGTGTCATGGCCATACCCTGACCAATGGGCAGGTTCGCAAATGTACCGCCGGACCACTGCGGACGCTGTGGCACAAAGCCGGACGATTCACTGGGCAACTCGATACCCGTGGACTGCCCCAGCCCGAAGAGATGCAGCATCTCAGCGAAGCGGTCCTGACCCAAACGCTCTGCCAGCATTAGGGTGCCGACATTGGAGGACTTGCCGAATACACCGGTCGTCGTGAAAGCTTCCGTGCCGTGCTCCCATGCATCGCGCACGGTGACACCCGCCATATCAATCGTGCCCGGGACCTGCAGAACCTCATCCGGTGTGGTCTTGCCATCTTCGATAGCGGCCGCGGCGGTAATGATCTTTGCTACAGAGCCCGGCTCAAATGGGTTCGATACAGCGGAGTTTCCGATAGTGCGCCCCTCTTCGAGCTCGGCCCCCATATCCTTATTCGGGTTAGCCGTGTCCGCCTGCGCCATTGCTAGCACTTCGCCGGTCTTCGCGTCGAGCACAACTGCCGACGCATCTTTCGCTCCCGAGTTGGCCTTCGCCTGGTTGACCTGCTGCTGGACAAAGTACTGCATGTCGAGGTCCAGGGTCAGCTCGTATGTCGTACCGTCCACAGCCGCGTGAACATCGCGCGTGGATCCCGGGATTGCCACGCCGTTGGAGGCGATATCAATGGTCTTGCCACCGTTAATACCCTGCAAAGTGGCATCACGAGAGGCTTCAAAGCCGAACTGGCCGACGCCATCCATGCCAATCTTGCCGATGACGTTAGCCGCCGTCGCCCCATTCGGGTACTGGCGAATATCCTGACGCTCCGCCACCAGTTCCGGATACTTTTCCACGATGGCGGCGGCCTTGTCCGGATCGACATTACGCACGAGCACCTCGTAGGTGCTGTCCTCATTGCGCAGCTTCTCTAGAATGTCCTTCGAGCTCACCCGGGACGGCGCGCTCATCACCGAGTTCTCCTCGGTTTCGGGTTCCGCTTGACGACGGCGACTGCTTCCCGACTTCTCCGCGTCGATGTCGGCCACGTCGAGTAGCTTCGGCAAATCCTTGGCGATCTGCTCGAGGCGTTCATCGTAGGCAGCGACATCATCCGGGCGCTGCTTATGTGCGTCCCCAATCCACTTGCGCAAAGTGTTCGGGTGCACGGTAATACTGCGTGCCTCCATCGTGAAGGCAAGCTGAGCTCCATTACGGTCGAGAATCGCACCGCGCCGAGCTGCATCAACAACTTCCACCGTGCGCTGATTCTGTGCCGCCGCAGAAAGGTCAGGACCTGCGACGAGCTGCACCCAAGCCAAACGGGAGACCAGCACTACGACTGCGATAGCGCCTATAAACTGCAGCCAGTTGCGACGCCGGATGAAGTCCTTATTACTAATGCGCATTTTTTCGCGCGGGGGCACGCTTCGGTTGGTATTAGCATCGAGCCTCCGGCTGCGCTGACCATCCCGAACTCGACTTTGGTCTCTGCGCTCACGGGATGTAATTCGGTAAGCACGTTCGCCGAAGTCATACCCCCCTCCACGGTTGGGGTAGTCGTCTTCAGATCGAATCATGCGCTAGTGCTTTCTACTAAGTCGATTCTCCCGCGCGCGATAACGTTAGGCGGTATTCCCTGCCATCGCGAGTACTGAATTAATTAGTCTACAGTCGCCTGACCAGAAACAGTGGAACCGCCAGAATATCGGACAGTTGGCCAGTTTGGCCGTGTTTAGTTTCTAAGTTCCTACGGTGCTGGAGCTGGCTCGGGTGCCGGTGCTTCCGGTACTTCCGGCACCGAGGCTGGCGCTTCGGGCGCTTCCGGAGCTGGCGCTGGAGCTTCAGCCTCAGGCGCGGGTGCCGGAGCCGGCGCAGGTGCTGGTGCGGGCTCATGGTTCTGCGGCGCATACGGAGCGGTTGCCGGCAACCCGTTGGGACGTGGGTGCGCTTCTTCAATGGCCGGTGCCTGCATCCCTGGAACATTCTCGGTGTCCTTCGGGTTCGACGACGGCGCATGCGGAACATTCGGCGACTCACTGTTGAGGTCGATAATCTTCTGCTGCTTCTCATCGCCCGGTCGCACTTCCACGACCTTGCCTTCCGGATCAGTCGTCAAAACGGCAGGCTGCTCCGGATTGACCATGCCCTCTTCCACAGCACGCTGCGCGATAGCACCGGTTGACTTCATGTAAGCAACATCCCGCTCGAGCACCTCCAGCTGGTTACGCAGCTCCTTTTCCTTGGTCTGCGCAGCATCCAGCTGCAAGGATGTCGAGGTCGAAATACCCGACAGCCACATCGCCGCCACGATTCCGGCAACGACGAGAATAATCATCACGGCCGCACCGGCAAACTTGTGGTTATCCCTCGAGGACGTCGTAACGCGACGCCCACGCACCGAGATGACCTGCTGAGAACCTGTGCGCCCAAACCGCCTGCGCTGATAAAGATCCTGTTTCGTGCGGGCGCTGCGGCCGCGCTGACGAGTCTTCGTCTTGGCACCGGCGACGGTTGCAGATGCGCCGCGGGAGGTGCGCCGGGTGGGGGCGTGCTCCGTGATTGTCGTTGCCATGCTCGAAAGTTCTCCCAGTACTTAGATTGTGAAGGGTGCGTTTGGTGCGGTTGAAAGGTTTGGGTCAATCGGCTCGAATTCGCTCGATACAGCGAACTCTCACCGGTGCGGCTCGGGGGTTGTCTTCGATCTCGCTTGCCGACGCCTTTTCCGCACCTCTCGTGATGAGAGCAAAGTGCGGTTCATGCCCCGGAAGCTCCATCGGGAGCCCCGGTGGGGTTGTCGACTTCACGCGCTCCGCAAAGTCCTTCTTGACGATGCGGTCTTCCAGGCTCTGGTAGCTCATGAACACTGCACGCCCATCGACTGCGAGTGCATCGCAGACCTGCGGCAGCACATTTTCCAGAGCTTCAAGCTCACGATTTACCTCGATACGAAGAGCCTGGAACGTACGCTTGGCCGGGTGTCCGCCCTTACGACGAGATGCCGCCGGAATGGTTTCGTAGAGCAGCTCAACCAGACGACCGGAAGTCGTAAACGGTTCCTTCTCCCGCTCACGCAGGACTGCCGAGGCGATCTTGCCGGCGAAGCGCTCGTCGCCGTAAGTCGATAGGATGCGCGCGATATCACCGTGCGAATAGGTATTGAGCACATCCGCTGCGGTAATCCCCTGGCTTGCATCCATGCGCATGTCCAGCGGGGCGTCGACTCGGTAGGCGAATCCACGATTGACCTGGTCAAGCTGCATCGAGGAAACACCGAGGTCGAAAAGCGCACCTGCAATGCCCTTCTCAGCGGCGCGGGCGAGAATGTCCTCCGCGCCACTTCCACCAGCGGCTGCAGAAATTTCACCACTGAGCACCTCGGCGAGCGAATCGAAACGCACACGGAACCCTACAAAGCGATCACCGAAGCGCGCGAGACGTTCTTCTGCCCCTCGCAATGCATTGTCATCGCGATCGAGTCCAACAACGCAGAGCTTCGGGAACTGCTCCAACAGGTATTCCGTGTGTCCACCGGCACCAAGAGTGCCGTCGACAACTACTGCGTCGTCACCCAGTGCCTCGATGCCCGGGCGCAATAAATCAGTTACTCGGTGAAGCAAAACGGGGACATGACCAAACTCGCCGGACTTGCGATCATCCGCAGGTGCCGATCCGTTCATTTCCCCTCCTCACCGGGTATGTTCGCACTGGTCAGAGAATCTATCGAGTGTATTCCCGGTTTGCTTAACGACGAGTGCCGCGCCAGCAACCAGACCGCACCTCATGAGCACTACTGGGAATGCTGCTATCGGTGCTTAAAACAAAAAGCGGGGATGTTCACAGGGCCCCGCCTGACAGAACCTGGTATCGGGGAAGTACACCAGGGGCTATCAGGCAGAGTCCATGCGGACATTCCCTCTTTTCGGTTATTCCAAGCGGTTTATAAAACGCCGAACAGCGAGTCATCCTCACCTTCGGAGAAATCAGCTTCATGCTCCGCCTGGTAGGCCTCCCAGGACTCTTTGTCCCAGATCTCCAGAAAGTCAATAGAGCCGATAACCACGCACTCCTTGGAGAGATTCGCGTACCGACGGTGATCCATCGATAACGTGATTCGCCCCGAGCCATCAGGACGCTGCTCATCTGTGCTCGCCGCAAGATTTCGGATGAAAGCTCGCGCCTTGGCATTCGTACGAGAGGCCTTAGTAGCCCGCTGAGCTAATTTGACGAACTCCTCTTTCGGATACACCGCCAGAGAATGATCCTGCCCTTTAGTGACCATCAGGCCACCTGCGAGATCCTCACGGAACTTCGCCGGCAACGTCAGGCGCCCTTTGTCATCAAGCTTCGGCGTATAGGTGCCCAGAAACATGCGTCACTGGCCTCCTATCCCCGTGTCAACCTCAATGTCAACGCACAAACGCTTACCGAATTCAGGGATTTAGGCGTTGCCTTCAAGCAGAGCCAGAGGGCTGTGCTTTCCCGCTGTGCCAAAATCTCGCCAAACTTTAAGCGCAAATCGGATATTCACTTCTGCAATGTTGACCAACCTCAATCAACATCACGCCCCACTTTACCCCACTATCTGCCACTATCAACACAAGAAGGAGAAAAATAGCCACAGCATCAGCACAACCCCACCGTTAGGACATCTGCTTTAACCCAATTGACCTGGACTTTTAAAGAATCACCTCGACAATTAAAGCGCGAATAAAAAGTGGGGCACCCACCCGCGACCACGCCGATAACGACGCCACACTAACCACATTGTCAACAGTAAGCAGTTTACGCCCCACTACCCACCACTTACCTGCTAAAAACCATCCAGATTCAACCTGGTCGCCAGACTTAGTGCGTTGACCTGCAATTTTGTGTCGCCAGAGCCAAACATTCGGAAATACCAACAACGACCGAAGATAAGAATTCCCTCACCCCAATAGCTAAGTGGGGGAAAGTGGGGACTCAGGGTGGGGCAAAGTGGGTGAGATCTTGTGGAGACGATTCACGTCTAGAAAAACAAAAAAGTGAGGGCAAGCCATCGCTGGCTTGCCCTCACTTGTTAATTCTTGAGGCTTATCCCCTAACGCCCCTCGAAGCGGCCACGGAAACGCGATTCCAACGTGGAATCACCAGAGGAGCCACGGCTACCCGAGGTCCCTCGACGACTCTTTGCCGCCCCGGACTTAGACTTTCCAAAGCTCAGCCCCGAAGCAGAACTAGCCTTCTCCTGCTTACCGGCGCCGGTCAGAGCCCAAACGCCGGAACCGAACATAAGGCCAAAGCCGGCAACCGATAACACAATGAACCAATTGCTCACAGAGAAAAGAGCGACGCCGCCAATCAACATCAGCAGACCGAGGAGCATGAGCGCAAAAACCTGGATGGAAAACCCACGAGGTGCGCTGTTTTCCTCCGGAAAGCTGAACGCATTTCCGGCCATCGTCGAACTAAATTTAGGATCCTCAGCGTAGAGTGCAGACTCGATTTCGTCGAGCATCCGCTGTTCGTGCTCAGATAGTCCCACAATTCCTCCATCGCCTACTTGAGCATTGCCCACCGCGATACTGGCGAGCCTTGACCCCTCAACTAACAATGCCGATACAACAAAGCTAATTACAGGCCACGTGCTGCTAACGCGGCGTCCGTTAGCTTCATTCTTACCCCTTCAACGGGCGACTCACCTCTATTGTTCCATGAATCCGAACAATCCCCCATTTATTTAGGAAAGCAACGCTCTAACACGCCCCCACCGGCTTACGCAGCCGCGGACAGAACACCCAGCTCAGCCCGGACAGCCCCCAAGAATGCACAACTTAAATCCCACAACTCCTGCGCCCGCCGAGAGTCAATGCGACGCGAAATACCCAACCGGACTTCCTCACGCAGCGCGGTGAACTGCTCAAACTTGGTGACCCAGCTATCAAATTCGGGCTGCTCTTTCTTTAAACGCAACCAGGCACTCTGTGTTGCCGAACGACGACGCTTAACTACCGAGCCCGAACGAGCGCCCGAGCCAGAACCCCCAGCCACCGACACATCGTCGCGATTCAACAGCGCGCCTGCGCAACGCAGCGCCGCACAGTAGGAAAGCTCCAACATCTCATCAGAGCTGGCATTCCGAGCATTCGCTAGCAGAGCCTCTGCCCGCCCCAGCAGCTCCAGCGATTGCCTTGAGACACCGACCGGGGCGACCGAACCCGACTGCGAAATCGCCCTAAACTCCACCACGTTCGACCTTGCCACCACCCTGCTTCTCCTTTCACACAGCATTCACATGAGCACGGATTTTCCGCTTCCCCTTAGCGGGATTGACTGCAATCTATCCCCAACCCCGGACTACGCCAGGCATACTTTCGCACAACTGTTCGACTCGATGTTATTGCAGTAATCTCACAACTAAGTTCGTCTAAGTCGCTAATCTGGTCACTGTGAAATACAGCGTGGTTCCGATGACAGCAGGAGACTTCAATCTCCGCCTGCAAGAAGCAGTGGCTCTCTACATCACCGCGATGCAGTACAACCCCGCGATCTTGCCCGGTCGTCTCCACGAATGGCAGAAGCAAACCACTCAACCCGGCTTCATGGCTGCTGCAGCCATAGCTCACCCCGAAGAGCTCTCCCCTGCCCACGCTCTCCGCGACCCGCGCTGCAGGTTGGTCGGCATCGGCTACTGCCGTACAGGATTGGACACGCACTGGTGGTATCGCCAGGTAAGAGATGGACTGCTCATGGACGGGCGCTCGCTACCGGACGTCGTCAAGCTCTTGGGCAACTACGCCGAACTGTCTGAGATTCACATTCACCCCAGCTTTCAGGGGCGGGGACTCGGTAAACGGTTGCTCCACGAGTTGGTCGATTCCCGCCCGGAGACGCGAGTTCTGTTGTCAACCCCGGAATACCCGAATGAGGCCAATAGGGCATGGCAACTCTACCGCCAATTTGGTTTCAAGGATGTTTTAAGGAACTTTTATTTCACAGGGGATTCCCGCCCCTTCGCAGTTCTAGGAGTAGATCTTCCCCGTGACATCATCACCGAGTGAACCTTCCACACCACGTCGACGGCTTTCGCCTCTGCGCATTGCCACAGCAATGGCCGGAATTGCCGCCATCTTGCCGCTCAGCGGCTGCTTTGACGCACAGGCTGGCATTACCATTTCCGGCGACGACAGGGTCTCGGGCACAATTCACGTAACACCCACGGAGGAAGTCCGTTCCCAATTTGAGCAGTGGCAAGTACCGGAAGATCTCTCCGACCGCGTCTCGCAGGGAGTAATCGACTCCTCCACAGGAAAGATGGAAGTCTCGTTCAATGAGCTGCACTTCATTGAACTCACCGATACGCTCCGACAGCTTTCCGACGATCGCGTAGACATCGACCTAGACCGTACCGGTGGCGGCAAGATTTCGATGAACGGCCACATGGATTTGACTCACCTGCCCGGCGCGAAGGTTGATTTCGTCGTCGCGTTCCCGGAGCAGGTTACTGACTCCAATGGCCGCCAGACCGAACCGAACAAGGTGGAATGGCAGCTCGCCAGTGGCGAGAACCATAATGTATGGGCTTCGTCGCCGGCTGGATCCACCAAGCGGAATCAATTCCTATTATTTGCCGGTGTGACCACAGCCGCCGGTGTCCTAGCCTCAGTGCTAGGTGTCCTGTGGGCGCGAAGAGTTCGCGACATGCAGGACTTTTAGCAATTAAAAACCGCCGCGCAGCATATCCTGGCCGGTGCCCCATTCGGGCGCCATGCCGAGGTTGTGCAAAACTTCCTGGGAGGCGCGAGCGAAGTTCATAGTCATAAAGTGCAGCCCCGGCACGCCTTCGGCGATGAGCCGCTCTGCCATGTTGGTCGAAAACTCGATACCAATCTTGCGAATCTCATCTTTATTGGCCTGCTCGTCACCATCTGCTGCCTTAATCAGGCGTTCCTCCAAATCGGATGGCAACTGTGCCCCGGAGAGCTCAACCTGCCTGCGCACTGAGCGCAGCGATGTAATCGGCATCAGCCCCGGAATGATGGGCTTGGCACCGTGCACTGGGTCGGCTTCCACCAGGCGGTCTCGAAGGCGTAAGTAGTGCTCAATATCGAAGAACATCTGCGTAATCGAGTATTCGGCTCCCGCGCGCAGCTTGGCCAGCGTGTACTGCGTGTCATGGTCCAAATCCGGCGAGCGGTAGTGTCCCTCCGGGAACGACGCAATGCCGATTTCAAATTTCTCGAACTCCGGCTCGGCCTTAATCAGCTCAATCAATTCGCTGGCGTAGTGCAGACCGCCCTCGGTCTCCACCCAAGGGCCAAGCGGGTCTCCCGGTGGGTCACCACGCAGAACGAGCAGATTCGTCAGCCCCGCGCTGAGATAAGAGCGCAGGATTTCCCGCAGCTCGTCGACAGTGTGCTCTACCAATGTCAGGTGCACAAGCGTTGTAAGCGGCTGCCTCGAAACGCGCTGGGCGATTCGCAGGGTGCGGTCGCGGCTAGAACCACCGGCGCCGTAGGTCACGGATGCAAAGGAGGCACCAAGATCATGGAAAGCCTCAGCTGCTCGGAGAAGACGTTCCTCGGCCGCGTCGTCACGCGGGGGCATGAACTCGACCGAGAAGGGAATACTGCCCGCGCTCGGCATTGAAAGCGCCTGGCGGATCGTCACTTGGCGACCTGGCGACAGTGGCATTGTTGAGGACATAGTCACTCATACTAAGCGGTGTCCTATTCTTGAGTCAGCATTACCCGTCATCGACGAGAGGCTCACATGAGCGAAGAACTGGATTTGGCCGCGCTGCAGCCCCGCGAAGTACCAGCTACTGTTACCAAAACGCTGGAGAATTACCTCAAAAACCGTGGCGACGATGTCGCGTCGGTCGATGCGGTGTACACCGAGGCCATAGATTCGCTCCATTCCTTCGTCCTCAATGGGGGCAAGCGCGTGCGTCCAGCCTTCGCCTGGCAGGGGTGGTTGGGAGCAGGCGGCCTCGAAGGCCGTTTCTCCCCAGCCGAGGATTCCCAGGCTGTGATGAACGCGGTGAGTGCCCTGGAACTCATTCAAGCCTGCGCACTCATTCATGACGACATCATCGATGACGCTGATACGCGCCGTGGCGCACCGACCATCCACAAGGTATTCGAGGCCAAGCACGAGGCCCATAGCTGGAATGGAGCCGCCGACCGCTTCGGCATTTCCGCCGCGATTCTCATTGGCGATGTCGCCCTGACCTGGGCTGATGACATGATGCACTCTTCAGGCCTCAGCTCGGAGGCGCTAACCCGCGCACTTGTCCCCTGGCGGGCGATGCGCACTGAAGTACTTGGCGGCCAACTGCTCGATATCACGGCCGAAGCCAGCCGGGACAGTCGCGTCGAGACCGCTGAGAAAATCAATCTGTTCAAGACCGCCGCCTATACCATCGAGCGGCCGCTCCACATTGGTGCTGCGATTGCCGGCGCCCCAGCGGAATTGGTTGAGGCCTACCGCAGCTTCGGCCGCGATATCGGTGTGGCATTCCAGCTCCGCGACGATCAGCTGGGTGTTTTCGGCGATCCCGAAGTCACGGGCAAGCCTGCCGGCGATGACCTCCGCGAGGGCAAGCGAACCGTACTGGTCGGCCAGGCTTTAAGCCTCTACCTCGATTCCGCACCTGAAAAGGCCCGCTTTATCGATGAACGCCTGGGAGCGGTCTCGTCTGCTGCAGATATTGATGAGCTACGAAATCTCATCGCTGATTCCGGCGCTGCCGATGCCGTCGAACGTGAAATTGACCGCCTGACCAGCCGCGCTTTCTCCACTATCGAGAATGCCGACCTGCCTGCAACGTCGCGCGAGAACCTCATTGCTATGGGCGTTCGCGCCACCGCTCGTCAGCATTAGACCAGGTGTTGCGTAGTCATGCCCGCTGCTTCCCCCACTCGTGCCCCCATTAATTCCCCGCGTCTGCGACGTGCGGTCACTCGTCCTCATAAGGGCTCCAAACCACGACTGACCATCATCGGCGCAGGCCTGTCCGGACTTACCGCCGCGCTCTACGCCATCGCCGATGGCTACGATGTCACCGTTGTCGAGCGGGGAAGTTTCGTCGGCGGACGCTGCGCCAGTGAACCCATCACAGTCGATATCGACGAGCAATCGCTCACCGCAGTCTTCGACACTGGCGCAACTGTATGGACCATGCCCTCGCTTGTCGACGATGCCCTCGCCGCCGTCGGCCTCTACGCGCGCGATATCGACCCGGGTTTTTCGGCCTCCCCAATCACGCCCACCTACCGTGCGGAATTTGCCACCCGCGGCGGACTCGACGTGTTTTCCAACGAAGACATGATGGCCGATGAACTCGCGCGCTTCGGTGCCTCTGACTCCACCGTCGCCGGTTACCGCAAACTTCGCACGTGGCTGCAAACTCTCTTCAATGCCTGCTTCGACAACTTCATGTCCCGCAGCTTTGACCGCGTTACGGACCTATTCACCGGGCCCGGCGCGCTTCGCGACCTCACTACGCTCCTCCGACTCGGTGCCTTCGGCGCCCTCGAACCTAAGATTCGTGCCTTCCTCGGAGATAATGATCTCGCTCGCGTTTTCAGCTTCCAGGCGCTTTACGCAGGTGTGCCTCCCGCTAAGGCCCGTGCGGTCTACGGCTGCATTTCCCACATGGATACCTCGATGGGGGTTTACTATCCGCACTCCCCCGCATTTGGTTCGGGTATAGGCGCCGTCAGCGAGTTGCTCGCCGAGGCCGTCCGTCGAGCTGGCGGAACCATCGACTTCGGCGTTGATGTCACTGGGCTGAAAGTTGACGAAGCAGGCTTTGTCTCCGCCATCACCACGGCAACTGGCGAGCGTCCCACCGATGCCGTCATCGCTACGACCGATTTACCTGTGGTGCAGAGCTGGCTTCACGACGCGGCTACCTCTGCCGCCGGTAGCTCATCGAAGCGGCGAGGCCTTCGGAGCGTCGTAAAGCGGACGGGAGCGCGACGGTTGTTCCCAGTTCGATTTTCTCCATCGGCGGTGGTGGCGCACGGGCTGATTCCGGTTTCGGAGACTGCGACGTGGCCGAAGCGGCATCACCTGATTTCGTTTGGCGAAAAGTGGAACGAAACCTTTGAGGAGATCTCGTCACCGCGCCATGGAAAGCTAATGTCGGACCCATCATTGCTGGTCACCCGGCCTGCGGTGAGCGCGCCGGAGCGTATTGTCACAGATGCGAACGGCGTGCAGTGGGAGCCCGTCAGTGTGCTCGCGCCGTGCCCCAACTTGCAGTCGGCCAATCTGATCTGGTCACGAATCGGTGGGGACTACGTTGCGAAAATAACCGCTGAGCTGGAGCGGCGCGGACTGACCGGGATTTCTACGAAGTGGCGAGTCGGTCGGATCGATACCCCTCAGCAGTGGCAAGAACGCGACATGGGCGTTGGCTCGCCGTTTGGGCTGGCGCATCTGTTCCGACAGACGGGGCCGTTCCGTCCCCGCAACTTCTCTCCGAAGATGCCAAAGAATCTGACGCTGGCGGGATCGACGACGGTGCCGGGGGTTGGCGTGCCGACGGTCATGATTTCGGGACGACTTGCGGCACAGCGGTTTGAAACGCCTTAGCTCATGAATGTCTCCCGGATGTCTGCCGGTGGTCACTGACCAACTAGGATTAATGCATCAGCAATGTATCGATTGTTTAGGTTGACATGAATTTATCGCGGAGTGCTCAGCTGGGTGTCTACGGTGGCATCCTCATTGCTCTGGGCTCCTACGGTTCCGGTGCGAATCGCTACCGTGGCGGCCTTGTCCACGCTCTGGGACTCGACTGGATCACCTACGGTCACGGTCAGATTTTCTGTGAGATTGTGATTTGGGTAGGTATCGCCCTGCTGCTTATCTCGTGGCTGCGCATCGGGCGGGAACTGCTGTTCTCGAAGGGGACCATCCGGGACATTGTGGCCGGTTCTGCCCATGATGGCGACGCAGCAGACGCTGCGGTTCCAGCGAACGCTGGCGGCGATGAGTCCACGTTGCGTCGGTTCAATTCAATCCTGATGGCCTGGGCAATTCCCCTCGCGCTGGCCGCACCGCTGTTCTCTCGCGATGTCTATTCGTATCTCATGCAGGGCGCGATGGTCCGCGATGGGTTTGATCCCTACACTGAGGGAGCTGCAGCCAATCCAGGGCCGATGCTGCTGGAGGTATCCGCAGATTGGCGGAATACCACCACCCCGTATGGCCCGCTGCATCTGGGAATTGGCGAGGTCATCACGCGGATTGTCGGCGACAACATCACCGTCGGCGTGATTCTCTACCGCATTGTGTGTCTGCTGGGCTTCGCCGCCATTGTCTGGTCGATCCCGCGAATCGCCCGGGAGCTTGGAGCAAATCCGGCTTTCGCACAGTGGCTCGGTGTGCTCAATCCACTGGTGCTACTGCATCTGATTGCGGGTATGCACAACGAGGCACTGATGGTCGGATTGGTCAGCCTGGCACTAGTCGCCGCACTGCACATGGAGCGCATGCGGGGTGGCCTGGTCGCTGCTGTCCTCATCGGAATTGGCGTCGCGCTGAAAGCCACCGCTGTCCTGGCGCTGCCCTTCGTCGTGTGGATTGTGTTGACCAGGCGCGAGCCCATCGCCACGGTTCAAGAGATGCTGCGCAAGATTCCGGCGATTGCCGGTGTGGGCATCGTGTTGGTCGCAGTTTGCGTCGGCACGCTTGCAGTGGTGACGTGGCTGACCGGCTCGAGCTGGGGCTGGATTTCCGAGATCAGTGGCAATACCAAGGTGATTAACCCCCTGGCAGCACCGTCAGCGGTCGCTGGTGTGATCTCGGGCGTCACGGCGTGGTTCAACGACGACATCGGTTTCAATGTCATCGTCAGCCACACACGCGTGGTCTCCTCCATCATCATGCTGGTGGGACTCGTGATCTCCTGGTTCTACTTCCGAGCCACCCCTCGTAACAATGTCGCTGGCATGATTGCCGCCTACGTGGTGGCCTGCGTATTTAATGCCGTGGCACTTCCCTGGTACTACGCCAGCTTATTGACTCCCATGGGAACGATTCGCCCGCCACGATGGGTGGTTCAAGGCACCGTGTTGTTCACATTCATCCTGTCGCTGTCCTTCGCCGGCGGCGGCAATCACCGCTTCTACGACGTGCCCTGGATGGTTATCATTACCGTTCTCGGCTGGCTGGCCGTCGGCTGGCTGACCACTGGAAAATTCAGCTGGAAGTACCCGTGGCGTGACGATAAAACCGCCGCAGACACGGATTCCACGGTGGCGCCCCTGTCGCGGTCGACCGAGGTCGCATAGTTGTCCATGCCCACCCCACAGCCTCTCTCGACCATCGCGCTGCCACAGTCCTACGAGCTCTGCCGCGATATTATGGCCTCCCACGGTCGCACGTATTCCCTGGCCACGCGACTATTGGCACCCCGCCAACAGCGTGCGGTGTGGTCTCTCTACGCCTGGGCACGCATCGTCGATGACTACGTCGACTGCCCCGCCGACGCCGACCGCTCCCCCACGCACATCGAAGCCACGGTCACACGTTTAAGCGAGCTTTTCCACTCAGCTGTCGTCATCGGTTCGCTTGACGACGTCCACCGCGACCGCGACCGTGCCGTCATCTCGGCGGCCGCACAGACTTTTCGCGACTACGACATCGATCCACAGCTCTCTGCGGACTTTGTTCACTCCATGTTGATGGACGTGCCCGACACATCGTGCCACATTGCGCATTTTGAAACATGGGAGCAACTCGACTCGTATATGTGGGGCTCCGCAGCAGTCATCGGCCTTGAGATGATGCCTATCCTAGGCACCCGCACAGGAGTCTCCCGTGAGGAAGCCACCCCCTACGCAGAGTGCCTGGGAAAAGCCTTTCAGGTGACAAATTTCCTCCGCGACATCGCCGAGGATTTTCGCCGTGGCCGTATTTACCTACCACTGAATGAGTGGGAGGCCTTCGGAGTGGGTACCGAGGAGATCGGCTACTGTGCCGCCACGGGACAGACGACCCCGGCGGTACGTCAGGCATTGGCCTTCTTCATCGCTCGCAACCGCGCACTCTATGCCGAAGCCAGCAGCGGCGTGGACATGTTGGAGGTGCCAGGGCGTCAGGCTATCCGTGCCGCGGAGATTCTCTACTCAGACATTCTCGGCGAAATTGAGCGCATGAACTACAACGTCTTTGCGCAACGCGCTCAAGTGGGACGCGCTCGAAAAGCAAAAATCGCCCTCCCGCTGCTTTTCACAGCAGTGGCCGGGCGATTACGACAGGAGCTATCGCGGGCGTAGGACGGCGAGCGTAGGACGCCGTCCGGGTCTTTACAACGCCATAGCCTGTGCGCGGCGCATTACTTCGCGTGCAAGGTGACCGTGCAGGGCGTCCACCGGACGTCCAGGCAGAGATTCATCTTCGGTGAATAGCCACTCCAGCGTTTCTTCTCGCGTGTAGCCGCCGTCGGCAAGCAATGCGAGTGCGCCAGGTACAAAACGCGCGACCTCATCATCTTCAAAGAAGCGGGCGGGAATTTGTGCAATGCCGTCGCGGTGGACTGCAATAAGGCGACCCTCCTGCAGCAACGCGTGAATTCGGGTGACGGTGACGCCAATGAGGTCAGCGGCATCGGGCAGCGCAAGAGTGGGTTCGTCGGCGCTCAGGACATCGTGGCAAGTTGGAATCTTTCTCACACTGGTCACTTTAGCGCGTTGGCCTTGCAGTAGGTACGTCCCCATATACTTATTAGAAGCAACTGATTGGAACAGGGAAGGCTGGTTTATGTCGCAGCTTGTCGAGGGGCAGATTCTCGATGGTCGCTACCGTATCGGAGCCACCATCGCACACGGTGGCATGAGCACCGTGTACTGCGCCACCGATTTGCGGCTCGATCGCAGGGTGGCCGCAAAGGTCATGGATCCGCGTTTTGTCGACGACGAGTCTTTCCGCATCCGCTTCGAACGTGAGGCCCGCGCGGTCGCGCACCTCAATGACGAGTCGCTCGTCAACGTCTACGACCAGGGCACGGACCCGGCGGGGCATGTTTTCCTCATTATGGAATTCGTCGACGGTGGGACCCTCCGCGAACTGCTCCGTCAGCGCGGTCCGATGCCTCCGCATGCAGCTGCCGTCGTGATGCGCTCGGTTCTGCGCGCCCTATCGGTGGCGCATTCCCGCGGCATGGTGCACCGCGATATCAAGCCGGAAAATGTGCTGATTGCCTCGGACGGGCGAGTGAAGCTGGCGGACTTCGGTCTAGTGCGCGCGGCCGCTGATGCCAAGGTGACCTCTAACTCGGTCATCGTCGGCACCGTCGCTTATCTGGCTCCGGAGCAGGTCACGGGTGAATCCATCTCCCCTGCCTCCGATGTGTATGCGGCGGGTATTTTGCTCTTTGAGCTGCTTACCGGCACCACTCCATTCATCGCCGATTCTTCGCTCGGCGTTGCCATGAAGCGATTGAACGAAGCTGTCCCGCCCCCCTCGGAGCTCATCGACGGCGTTCCCGAGGAGTTCGACGAGTTGGTCGCCCGCGCTTGTTCCCGCAGGCCGGAGGATCGGTTTGAGACGGCCGAGGAATTCGGTGACGCACTCGAAGACATTGCGGACAAACTCGCGCTGCCACCATTCCGCGTGCCGTCGCCCGTCAATTCAGCAGCCGCCAACGCTGCCGCCATGGAGGGGCTCACAGAGGACTTCCACCGACCGGGCAACGACTATTTCGATGACAGACACGGCACCGCAGAGACGGCACCCGAGCGCTTCGGTCACGACGGCTATGGCTTCTCGACGGACGCACCCGGTAGCCCCGTTTCTTCCCGACCAACGGGACCACCGAATATTTTCGATGATTTCGACGACCCGGATGCGGGGCGGACACGCACTTTCGATCGCTATGACGAGTACAACCCCACTGGCTGGGAATCCCCGGAGCCGTCTGGTGGAGCTCTCGTACCAGCCGACGTTCCAGGCGCTCCGGAATATCCGCTGCCGCCGGACACTCAGGGTCCACAGCACCCACAGCATCCGCAGCCGCGATTTGCTCAGACTCAGACGCCTAAGAGCCGTCGAGCTACCCGACAGCGGACGCGCCGTGGATGTGCATTGTGGCTGATTATCGCCCTGGTTGCCACGTTGGGCATGGGGCTTGGCGCGTGGTGGCTGGGCTCTGGCCGTTATGGCGAAGTGCCCTCTATCACTGGGCTGTCGCAACCACAGGCGATGACCGCAATCAGTGAGGCGGGCTTTGAACCGGTGGTTGATGAGCGCTACGACAACGATGTCGCAGTGTCCCAGATTATTGGCTCGGACCCCCTGGCTGGAGCGCGGGTTGTCCGCGGTGATGATGTTCGCGTACTGGTCAGTCTCGGCCGCCCGACTGTGCCCGCATATCCCGCGAACCACTCAAAGGAAGTGTTCAGCGCTGCCCTAGCTAAGCGGACGTTGAAAGAAGAGGTCGGAGACCCCGTCTTTTCCGATGATGTCTCCACCGGCGGCTTGGTCTTTGCGGTTCCTGCTCCAGGACAGACCGTCGAAGTTGGCTCAGTTGTGACTGTGCATTACTCCAAGGGGCCAGCACCGGTGAAGGTGCCAAAGATCGTGGGGCTTCAAGAGGATGAAGCTCGTGAGCTGTTGAGCAAGGCCGGGCTGGAGGTCCGAGAAGTATCGGCGGAGTTCTCCTCCTCTGCTGAGCCGGAAGAGGTTCTTTCCGTGTCTCCTGAGGAAGGCACTGGCCTCGAACGCGGTAGTTCTGTGACGTTGACCCTTAACAACGGCATCGAAGTGCCCAATGTAGTGGGCAAGTCGGAGGATACTGCTCGCCAAATTCTGCAGCGCGAGGGCATTGAGGTAAGCGAAGTAAAGGACTCGTCCTCCTCCTCGCGCGACTACGGCCGTGTCGACGCAGTCTCACCGAGTGCGGGTCGTCTGGTTAACCCCAATGATGCGACTGTCACGCTGACCGTATCCAGAGCAGTGAAGGTTCCGCAGCTGCTGGGTAAAACTGTTGCGCAGGCACGTCGTGAAGCGGAGAAACAGCATCTTCAGCTCGACATCGACGGCTCTGCGAACGAGAACGATCGCATCGTATTGCAGTCACCCCGACCGGGCGCCAAGGCCACGGCGGGCGACCGCATTTCGGTCAGCACTCTGTAAAAAGTGCAGCGCTCCACTGAACGCGGCGCTGCACCAGCTGGGCTAGTTGTACCTAGCTGAGCTGGTTGCAACTAGTTGCGCAGCATCTCGGCAACCAGGAAGGCCAGCTCCAGCGACTGCTGAGTGTTCAAACGCGGGTCACAGGCGGATGCGTAACGGCCTGGCAGGTCGACATCGGAAATGTCCTGCGCGCCACCGAGGCACTCAGTGACATCTTCGCCGGTCAGCTCCACGTGGATACCGCCCGGGTGTGAACCGATCGAGCGGTGCACCTCGAAGAAGCCCTGAACCTCGTCGACGATGCGGTCGAAGTGGCGGGTCTTGTACCCATTGGAGGCCGAGTAAGTGTTGCCATGCATCGGGTCGCACTGCCAAATGACCTTGTGACCAGAAGCTTCCACAGCCTCAACGATGGGAGGCAGCACGGAGCGAACCTTGTCATTGCCCAGACGCGAAGTCAGGGTCAGGCGACCAGGCTGGAAGAACGGGTCGAGCTTGTCGGCGTAAGTGACAGCCTCCTCCGGCGTGGTGGTCGGGCCAATCTTCACACCGACGGGGTTGCCAATCATGGCAGCCAGGTTGATGTGGAAATCCTCAATGCCACGGGTGCGCTCACCAATCCACAGCTGATGCGCGGAGAGGTTGAACAGCTCCTGGCTGCCATCGTTTTCAGAAAGGCGCAGCATAGCGCGCTCGTAGTCAACAACCAGCGCCTCATGCGAGCAGTAAATCTGCGCGGTCTGCAGGTTCGAGTCCGCAACACCACAGGCAGCCATGAACTGCAGTGCGTGATCAATCTCGCGTGCCAGGTCCTCGTAGCGGGCGCCAGCCGGCGAGTTGCTGACGAACTCACGGTTCCACTCGTGCAGACGGTGCAGGTCAGCGGTGCCCGAACCTGTCAGTGCACGTACCAGGTTCATCGCCGCGGAGGCATTGGCGTAGGCACGCACCATTCGAGCTGGGTCGTGAACTCGAGCTTCTTCGGTCGGCTCAACACCGTTGACCATGTCACCGCGGTAGCTGAGCAAACCGTCGCCGTCGATGTCCTTCGAGCGCGGCTTGGCGTACTGACCAGCGATACGAGCCATCTTCACGACCGGAGTGGATGCGCCGTAGGTCAGCACAACGGCCATCTGCAGCAAGGTCTTCACATTGGCGCGGATGTGCGGCTCAGTATTGGACTCAAAGGTCTCCGCACAATCACCGCCCTGCAACAGGAAGGCCTTACCATTAGCGACGTCGGCAAGCTCCTGACGAAGCTTGCGAACCTCAGGCGCGACCACAATTGGCGGCACCGATTCGAGAATGCGACGCACGTTTGCAGCGGCGCGGGCATCCCAGCTTGGCTGCTGTAGGGCTTGGCGGGATACGACATCAGCAAAGCGCTCAGCCATGTCTCCGGGAAGCGGTGGCAGATCGGGCAGGTCATCTACAGGGAGATCAATAGTCCAACTCACAGAAGTTCATTGTAGTGCCCCTGTCAGAAGGGTGTTAGTCAGGTCACCAAATATTCGAATTCCGTTGCTTAATCAAGCGGCAACTTCTGTGCAATCTTTTGAAACTTCAGCAGATTGTGCTGGGCATCTGCCAGCGCGTCGTGCTTACCTGCAGTCTGTTTCGGCAACCGTGGCTTGCCCGCCATCTCCCAGTACTGCTTGAGTTCACGGGTATAACGTGGCATGAACTGCGGCAGCTTGGTCATATCACCCCAAAGCTGCACCAACGCAATGTGATCGTAGGCGCCTACCCAAGCCCACAGCTCTGGGCTGCCCGTACCGGGTTCGGTGAAAAATGCCAGCAGTTCCTCGCGGATCGTGTCCCGGTTCTTCCACAGCGGAGATGAGGGGTTGGGCAGCTGATTGAGCACGTTGGCCCGCACCCACGGGCCGGCCTTGCTCTCATTGAACTCGGTAGACACCGCGTAGTACTCGCGGCCATCCTCAGCTACGACACCGATGGAGACAAGATCAATAGTCTTGCCGTCTTCAATAAACTCGGTGTCATAAAAATAACGCACGGTGTGGAATCCTCTCCAGCCTCGGCCTCGCGTCGGCTACCTCGCGACCAAAAGACCGTGGAGCCCTACCGAGCAAATCTTACCCATGCACCGAATCGCCATAGGAAGTGTGCAGCCCCACTGTCGCGAAAACTATCTGCGCCTAATTATTCTAGCGAGCGCGTCGAAACCAGCGACGAGGGGTCGGCTTCGGCCCCGGAGCCGGAGTAGTGAGCTCTCCACCCGGTTCGGTTCCCGCTGGATAGCCGGTGCCGGCCTCCAAGGACTTCTTCACATCAGTCGCATAAGCATCGACATATTCCTGGCCCGAAAGCTTCTGAATTTCCTTAATCAGGTCATCCGTCAGTGCCCTGGCCGCTTCATACTCATCGCTGTACTTGGCTTTGTACTCCGACGGATCAATCGGGTCGCCGATAATCGTTCCGACCTTCACCGGACGAGGAATCCACGAGCCGATCGGGTTGGCCTTCTCCGTATCGATCATCGCCATTGGGAACACCGGCACACCGGCCTCCAGCGCTACACGCGCCGCACCTGTTTTACCGCGGTACAGTCGACCATCCGGACTACGGGTGCCTTCCAAGGAAATGCCCAGCAGGTCACCGCGTGACAGCACCTTCAAGCCGGCGTTCAGCGCATCGCGAGCTGCATCACCAGAGGTACGGTCAATCGGCACCTGCCCCACCGAGGAGAAGAAAAACTTCTGGATACCGCCGACAAAGCCCGGCGTGGTGAAGTACTCTGCCTTCGCCAAGAACGTCAGCTGACGGCGGCAGACCAGTGGGAAGAAAAAGTGATCCATCACAGCAAGGTGGTTCGACGCCATCAGCGCTGGACCTTCCTGAGGAATCTTCTCACCACCGATGTAGTACGGGCGATTATAGATCCGCAGCCAAGGGCCAATGAGGATGTACTTAAAGAACTTGTACCAGCGATTATTCACAGTTTAAAACTATACAGGTTCAGGTGGTCCGACGATCCATCTCCGCAGCCATTCCCCCACCTTTTCGCGGGCGAATTCCCCTGCAATCCCCCCCCCAATTGACGCTTTACGACGATGCCGCGCCCTCGGCAGCCACAACGCTGCGCGCAATATCCGCCGCACCGATCAACCCAGCATCCGCACCTAGTTCAGCGACCCGCACATCCGCTACCGGACGATAGCCAGCGCCGGTGAGATTGCGGGCAAACTCGGCCTTGGCCTTGTCCAGGTATAGATCAGACGCCGAGGCAACACCGCCACCGATGACAATCAATTCCGGATCAAAGACATCGCCCACCATCGACAGGCCACGCCCCAGCCAGGTAGCAAAGTCATCAATCGCAGCTAGAGCCAATTCATCCCCCTGGCGAGCAGCCGAGACGACATCGGTACCAGTTACCGAGCCGGCCACGAGCCCGTCGGTAAGCCGCGAGAAGTAGCGACCGGATTCAGAGAGTTCCTGAGCGGTGGTAACCAACGCCGTACCCGAGCAGTAACGCTCCAAGCAACCACGCTTTCCGCAGGAGCAAGGACGACCATCCGGCACAACGGTGAGGTGGCCGAATTCCGGCGCCGTGCCGTACGCGCCACGGTAAATCTCACCACCCTGCATCATCGCGCCGCCGATTCCCGTACCCAGCGCAAACAGCACCCAATTATCCGCACCGCGAGCCGCACCAAAGCGATACTCACCCCAGGCGGCCGAGTTGGCATCGTGCTCAAGCTGCAGCGGACATGGGAGAAGCAAGGATAAACGCTTGACGACGTTCGCATCGCGCCACGGCAGATGCGGGGCAAAACGAACCGTCTGGCGGTCAGAATCCAAAAAACCAGCTACAGCTAAACCGATGGCGCTGACATCTGGAAAGCGTTCAACCAAGCGCTCGGATGTCTGGACAATGCCACGTTCAATGGCATCCACACTGCCGTCAGAACTAGTCTGAACTCGATACAGCACCTGCCCATCAGCGCTGACCACTGCAGCGCGCAGGTTTGTTCCACCAATATCAAAACCGATAGCCGGGCGATCAGCGGCGTCGGACTCGTCTGAGCTCGGATGAATCGGAATATCGGTGGACATAACAGTTGATTATAAAGGGATTGCGCAGGTTCGGAGAATTCGGCGAGCCCGAGCAGCCATGACCTCCCAGGTCCACGACTGCACAACATGCTCCCGACCACAGGCTCCCATCGCCGCCGCGCGCTCCGGATTATCCAAAATCTCAACCAGCCCGGTGGCGACGCTGCGCTTCGAGGCCCCGTCGACAACGATGCCAGTTTCGCCATCGATAACTGTCTCCGGGGCGCCACCAGACTTGCCAGCTATGACAGGGACACCGCAGGCCTGTGCTTCCAAGTAGACAATGCCGAGGCCTTCTACATCGAGGCCACGTCCGCGGGTTCGGGCGGGCATGGCGAAGACGCTGGCCGCATTGTAATAAGCGGGGAGGTCATCATAAGAGACCTTTCCGGCAAAAATAACCTGCTCGGAGACCCCGAGCTTTACTGCCAGCTTTTTCAATTCTCGGTTCAACGGACCAACACCCACGATCAGCAATCTGGCATCCGGGTGCTGCTCAAGAACCTTAGGCATGCTGCGAATCAGCATATCCTGCCCTTTTCGGCGCACTAGCCGAGAAATACAGACGATAAGCGGCTGGGATTCACCAATTCCGTGGTGCTGCCGGATCTTCTGTCCCGCCTCGGGGTCCGGGGAGAATCGCTCGATATCGACACCGGAAGGCAGGCGTTCAAATGCTGTTTGCGGACCAAAGGCTGCCGCAAATCGACCACGGGTGTAGCGGGAAATATAGGTCACAACATCGGAGCTCTTACCAATGCGCCTCAGCATCTGGCGGGCCAATGGCAGCATCGACCAGCCCACTTCATGTCCGTGAGTGGTAGCAACGATGCGGGTGGCACCTGCGCGACGACATGCGTCGGCAAGCAAACCAAGTGGCGCGGCGGCACCAAACCAGACGGTGTCAATGCGTTCGGTGCGAATAATCTGAGCGGCGCGACGAGCTACGTGCGGCAGTGGCAGCAGCACGGAATCACGCATGCGATAAACACGGTACGGTAGCGACTCGTCGTAGGCGCGGAGCTTTTCTTCGGGGGCTCGCGAGGACGCGAGGACTACGAGGTTCTCCGGGGCCAAACGAGCACAGAAATCACGCAGGTAGGACTCGATTCCACCATCGCGAGGCGGGAAATCATTCGTAATGAGCAGTACGCGCGCAGACATGGAGCCGAGTTTATCTACCTTGACTAAAAGGACGCGAGGTCACCTGCCGCTAGTTAGAAGCGGACAGCGCCTTGGTACGGGCCACCTTGGTCGATGGAAACGACCTGGACTGGAATACCGTAGTCGGAAGCATGGACAATCTGACCATTGCCGATGTACATGCCCACGTGCGTGATTCCCGGGTAGTAACCGATGATGTCGCCCGGCTGCAGCTGGTCGCGGCTCACCGGAGTACCACCGGCGAGCTGTGCCTGCGAGGTCCGCGGGATGGACTTACCAATCTGCTGGTACGCCCAGTACATCAGGCCGGAGCAGTCGAATGCGGAGGGACCAGCAGCTCCCCACGAGTACGGGGAACCCAGCTTCGACATCGCGGCATCAACTGCGGCGGAAGATCCGAGCAGTTTGTCCAACCCTTCGGTAATTGGGTTGTTCTTGGAAATCCAAATTTCCCGCTGTTCGGGGCTCAGCGATTCAACCATGGACTTGACATGCTCGGCGCGCTCATCAAATTCGGCGCTGCGCTTGTCCAAATCATCGCGGCGCTTGGCCAGGTCATCGAGCTGCTTGCGGATATCGTCCTGCAGACGCAGCGCATTGGCCTTACCATCCTCGGCATCCTTGCGGGCTTGCACCGCACGGCTGACAACTTCATCGTTGTCGCGGAACATCTTGTTGATGTAACCGGCACGGTCGATAGCGTCCTGAGCACTGGCAGATCCCAGGGCGGCCGACAATGGGTCGACGATTTCACCACGCATCCGCTTCTTCGCGAAGTAAGAAATCTCACCAGAGAGCGCCTTGAGGTCATCCTGTGCTCGGAGAACCTGATCCTCAGAGTGCTTCAGCTCCCCCTCGGCGTGCCGGAGTTCCTCTTCCTTGGCCTGAACCTGGGAATCCAGCTCGGTAACTTCCTCAGAAACCGCTTCGGTATCCCGAGAAATCTTCTCCAGCTCTGCAATAATGCCGTCTGCAGTAGCCAGATCCGGGGCTGGCTGTTCATCCTGTGCAGAGGCAATCGGCGCCAAACCTACGGCGCCAAAGGTTAGCCCAGTCACGACCGTAAGCCCGACTACACCGCGACGAGAGTTGTGGCGACGACGAGAGACACGGTGACGCGACAAATCCAAACCCTTTTCAAGTTGTGTATTCAAATTTCTTCCCCGAAAAACAAAACATCAAACCACTTGACGCATTCGAGCAAATTGTAGCAGCCTTGCCGCGGAACAACACACCGACAAACCGCCAGCGCAAAGGGGTATCCAAAGGGAGTAACCAGGATAGCCCTTCGACTCCACGCATTGCGTAACCGCAGTAGAAAAACAAAAAATGAGGCGAGCGCCCCTATAGTGCTTTACGACGCGCATAGCGTCAGCACCCGGGCGCTCGCCTCAGTGCCCCCTCGGTAAAAAGAGAGCCAAGGCTCTGCGGGGTATCAAGGCCCCGCAGGTTGTCATCCGTTCAAACAGATTAGAAGCGGACGAAGTTGTGAACCGGCATGTAGTTCATCGGAGCTTCCTTGACGACATCGCCGGACTGCGGAGCGTGAATCACGTTGCCGTTGCCGGAGAAGATGCCGACGTGGGTAGCGCCAGAGTAGAAGGAAACGATGTCACCCAGTGCCGGGCTGGAGACCGCGGTACCCTGGGAAGCCTGCGCCTGGGAGGTACGCGGGATCGACTTACCGACCTGCTGGTATGCCCAGGAGGTCAGACCGGAGCAGTCGAAAGAGTTCGGACCGGTAGCGCCCCACACATACGGGGAACCGATCTTGGAACGTGCAGCGGAGACGATAGCCGAACCAGTGGACGGTGCTGCAACGTTTGCAACGCTGCCGGAGGTAACCTCACCTGCGATGTCGTTGAACTTGCCAACAACATCCTGCATACCTGCAACCTGCGGGGTATCGAAGCCGTTCAGTGCGCCCTGGATGTCGTTCAGCGGGTTAGCGTTAGCGGTCGGAACTGCGAGAGCGGTAACGCCGGCGACAGTTGCGCCAAATGCGACTGCGTTGCGTGCAAAGTTAGAACGGCGGTGGTGCTTGCCCATTGTTTTGAAACTCCAAAATCTTCCTGTTTAGCCGACCGGGTTAGCTGACGGGTTCGGAAGAATGGAAGACTTCCTACCCTCCGGGATTTCCCTTTGGGATTCACCCCATGGTTCGAGGTGGGTCCCCGGCTCGAATCCCCTGAGGCTCTCACTACTTAGACCCTCAGGACCTTCGATAAGGCTCTGTGTTTTCTTATCAATGACCGGCACCAACTCAGTGGCCCCGTTTCAATGTCTCGATAAGGTTACGAAATGGCATCAAGTTTTGTCTAGCCGTTTGCCCAGAAAACCGCTCGAGGCCCGGTTGTTACCATCGATAGAACTAAACCGTTACCAAGCTGTTACAACTAGACACTCCCCCTATAGCGGAATAATAACAGTTTGATAAACGTGTCACTACCTGGCATTTTGAAGTCCGCCGAGAACTTTACACTTAATGCCTTAAAGTCGACACATTTTTATCGCGGGCTCAAAACGTGTTTTATGTCACACTCCAGCTTGCAACAGCTCAATTTGCTCAAGTTTCACAGTTTTAACACCACTAGGAGCGCTCAGCATAGGATTATTGACGTGGATTCAGGACAACAGCACTTCCCTCTCGAAGGCACCGTCGATGATTCTCTTTTCAACACCACCTTTGTCGTCGTAGACCTGGAAACGACCGGATTGAAGGCCAAAAACGACCACATCATTGAAATTGGGGCCATCAAAACCCGTGGCGGTAAGACAATTGGCACCTTTTCCAGCTTCATCGACCCCGGTATGGAGATCCCCGACCACATCACATCTCTGACCGGCATCACTACCGCCGATGTTGAAACCGCCCCACAGCTCGGCACAGTTATTACTCAGTTCCTCGAATTTGCCCGGGGAAGCGTCTGGGTTGCGCATAATGCCAAGTTCGATATTGGATTCCTCCGCCAGGCTTGCACAGATTTGGGCCTAGATTGGCCGAGCCCCAGTGTCGTAGACACCCTCACGTTGGCGCGTCGCGTCCTCGACCGCTCACAAGTTGGCAGTTTCAAGCTCTCACAGCTCGCACGGTACGTCGGTTCTCCGAATCGCCCCACCCACCGGGCGCTTGACGACGCAATCGCAACCGTCGACGTCCTTCACTACCTCGTGGAGAGACTAGCTGGCGATGAAGTACAAACAGCGTCCGAGCTAGTGCACTACTCGCCCACCGTCGCTCCAGAGGTTCGTGCTAAACGGCACCTTGCCGATGGAGCTCCGCACACCCCTGGTGTCTATGTTTTTCGGTCAAGAAATGACGACCCCTTATATATAGGTACAGCTCTCGATTTGCGACGTAGACTTCTGCAGTATTTCAACGGTACTGATTCTCGTCGCAAGATTACGGAAATGGTCTCTCTAGCCGAACGCGTCGAGATCATCGAGTGCCCGCACGGCTTCGCTGCAGAAATTCGCGAGGCTCGTCTGATCTCTGCACTCCGTCCGCCCTACAACCGACAACGCACCGAACCAACCCGCGGCTGGTACATCGTCCCCACTAGCCCCGGTCGGCCTGCCAAGATTAGCCGGGCAGTCACCGACGCCCGCAGCCTAGGTCCTTTCCGCACGCGCGACACCGCTACTGCCATCCGCGACAGGTTCTCCGCGCTTAACGACGACTTTGCGATAACAACCGCTCAGATCTCCACCACCGGCGCAGACGAGATCGCAGACATGATTGCAGAGATATCAGCACTTGCCGAAGCACACCGCTTCCAACGCGCGGCAGTGCAACGTGACCGCGCCGCGGAGTTCATTATCAGCTTGGACAAGCAGCAGCGTTTGAGCATGCTTGCCGCCATCCCATCTCTGCAAGCCGCTTTCCCCGATGGCAATGGCGGCTGGCATCTAGCGGAAATTCGCTACGGCAGGTTGGCCGGCGCCAGCACCGCACCACGTGGCGCGGATATGAACTACATCATCGACCTCATGGAGAGTTCGGCCCAAACAGTCACTCCAGATGACTCCTTATATAAAGGAGCATCAATTGATGAACTCAGTATTATCTGGAAATGGCTGCAGCGCCCGGAGGTACGAATAAAGCCCACCGGAGGCGAGTTTTCCTACCCTAGGCTGGGCGCAGGAAAATACCTTCAGTGGGCAATTGACGCGCAGCAAGCACGTCGTGAAGCGCGACGCGAACCTTAACCCTTCATCGCCGCGGTAAGGATGTCCAAGCACAGCCCCGACTGGAGCGTTTCCTTGACCTCTTCAATGGAGTCGGCCATAGCTTCCTTTAGTGGACGTCCACTCAGACCACGCGAAATGGCGATTGCGGCGGCGGAGTTAAGGATGACTGCATCGCGAATCGGGCCTTCGAGCTCGCCAGCCCAAATGCGACGTGCAACATCAGCGTTGTAAGCAGGGTCACCGCCACGCAGCGCGTCAATTTCGGAGTACTCCATGCCATAGTCATGTGGATCGATGACATCTTCGGCAACTCCACCGTTTTCCACAATAAAGACCTTGGTGGGGCCAGTAACGGTAATCTCGTCGAGGCCATCGCTTCCGCGAACCACCAGCGCGCGCTGACCACGGCGGGCGAAGGTGTCCGCCATCGTCTCCATCTGATCTTCGAAGGCACAGCCAATCAAGCTCGCCTGCGGGCGTGCTGGATTCGTCAGCGGCCCCAACAGGTTGAAGACTGTCGGAACCGCTAGCTCCTTACGCACCGGTCCAGCGAAGCGCATGGCCGGATGAAAGCGAGCGGCAAAGAGGAAGCGCACGTAGAAATCCGGATGTTCCGGAGAAGTAACGAGACCGTTCTCAATGTCGATGCCAAAGGCCTCCAGCATGTCAGCTCCGCCCGACTTCGAGGAAGCCGCGCGGTTACCGTGCTTGAGCACCGGCACACCGCTGGCCGCGATAACAATCATGGACATCGTGGAGATGTTGACGGTATTTGCGCCATCACCACCGGTGCCGACGATATCGACTGCTCCACGCTCAATAACACCGGCGAGCTGTGGATCATGAACTGGGCGGGCAAATGAAAGCATGCCTTCAGCCGCAGCATCGAGCTCGGCAGCCGTAATCCCCTTGGCGAGGAGACCGAAAGCAAACGTTGCGGTCTGCACGTCTCCGGAAGCACCAGACATGATCTGATCCATGGCGAATCGAATGCCCTCACCGGAAACTTCGCGGCCAGCGCCAATCGTGGAGAGAACATGGCGCCAGTTCTCGACCGCCCTCTTATCGCCGATCTCGCTCATCGCCACTCCCTTCCACTAGATAGTCAAGTCTGTACCCGTACAGTATTAATACAACTGCACCTAGGTACTACTGGTTATCCGGTCCACCAGGTGCACCACATCACAGGGCTTTTGAAAAATCCCACCGTGATGTACGTAATAAGACAAGATACCTCCCCCATATATCCAGCGCATCACCAGGTCCACCTTTTGCGTTCGCCGAAAATCTCACCCCCATTGGGGCAACTGGAAAAATACGATATTAAATAGAGCCGAACCTGCGATAAACTAACCGACAGCTGATGCCGCAGTATCGCAAACCCAGGTTCGCCGGAAGTGAACCTGGCAGTCCAGGGGGGATGGACACCGCGCACCTCGGCACAACAAAGCCCTCGAATTCACCCGCGTCGGATAAAGACACTGGAAAGTTCCCAACAGGGGGAAAAATTAGTGAAATTCTCAGAAACCTTTCCTCGCGACCTGGGATTTTAGGAATTTTTATACAAAAACGGGGGTTGCAACGTGACTACTCCTTAAGAACAGTACATACTGTTAGTTGTGACGAGCGCAGTTGAAAATCAAGGTATGACAGCACCACGTCGTGCTGCGACACTGAACCGACCGAATATGGTCAGTGTCGGCACGATTGTGTTCCTGTCTCAGGAATTAATGTTCTTCGCCGGTCTGTTCGCGATGTACTTCGTGTCACGCGCGAACGGCCAGGGCGATTCGTGGGATTGGGGTACCGGCCACCTCAATGTCCCGTACGCACTATTGATCACCGTGATCCTAGTGTCGTCTTCGTTCACTGCCCAGTGGGGCGTGTTCGCGGCCGAGCGTGGCGACGTTTTCGCACTCCGTAAGTGGTACGCACTGTCTACCGCCCTGGGTGCAATCTTCCTCGTCGGCCAGGCTTACGAGTACTTCACCCTGGTTAGCCACGGTCTGACCATTCAGAACTCCATTTACGGTTCGGTCTTCTTCATCACCACCGGATTTCACGCAGCCCACGTCCTCGCGGGTGTGCTGGCTTTCGTTGTGGTGCTTATCCGTACCTCCAAGGCGAAGTTCACCCCGGCACAGGCCACTGCTGCCATCGTGGTCTCGTACTACTGGCACTTCGTCGACGTCGTGTGGATTGGCCTGTTCATCACCATCTACTTCATCCAGTAGGCCGTATTGGCCGTCCTTTGTTTAGTACGGCCTACAGCCCATCCACTTTCCACGAACAGTCTTAAAGGGAAAAAGATGGAAAACACTACCTCCGAAACCAAGGACACCACATCCTTGGCTGCGGCCCCGAAGTCAAAGGGCCGCCGCAAGATGCGCCGTACTGCCTCCGGCATTATGGCTATGGCTCTCGCCCTCACCGGCGCGGGCTTCCTCGCTAATGCTCTGACCCCTGATGCACAGACGGCTACTGCTCAGCAGGATGAAGCCGCAATGATTCAGCAGGGCAAGGAGCTTTACGACGTTGCTTGTATTACTTGCCACGGCGCCAACCTTCAGGGCGTTAAGGACCGCGGCAAGTCGCTGATCGGCGTCGGCGAAGGCTCGGTTTACTTCCAGGTTCACTCCGGTCGTATGCCGATGCTCCGCAACGAGGCTCAGGCAGCACGTAAGACCCCGCGTTACTCCGAAGAGCAGACGCTGGCTATCGCAGCCTACGTCCAGGCTAATGGTGGCGGCGCCGGCATCGTCCGCGACGAGGACGGCTCCATCGCTATGGAGTCGCTACGCGGTAAGAACGCTGGCCCGAACGGTGAGCTTGACAAGGCTGACGTTGCTCGCGGTTCCGAGCTGTTCCGCCTGAACTGTGCATCCTGCCACAACTTCACCGGTCGTGGCGGCGCACTGTCCAGCGGTAAGTACGCACCGGTCCTGGATCCTGCAAATGAGCAGGAAATCTACCAGGCCATGCTGACCGGCCCGCAGAATATGCCGAAGTTCTCTGACCGCCAGCTGTCTGCTGACGAGAAGAAGGACATCATCGCCTACATCAAGAACGCCAAGGAAACTCCGACCCCGGGTGGTTGGGGCATTGGTGGCATCGGCCCAGTTGCTGAGGGCCTTGTCATGTGGATTGTAGGCATTGTCGCTCTCGTAGCGGCCGCTCTTTGGATTGGATCCCGCCGATGAGTAATAACGAAAACAAGAAGTACAGCTCCGAAGAGCTGTCGAAGATGAGCAATGCGGATCTCGCTCGTCTGGGTGCTGAACTCGATGACGTGACCATTGCTTACCGCAAGGAACGCTTCCCGATTGCCAACGACCCGGCTGAAAAGCGCGCGGCTCGTGGTGTCACCATCTGGCTGGCACTGTCGGTCATTCTTGGCCTGGCATTCATCGCCATCTACCTGTTCTACCCGTGGCACTACAAGGGGCACGGCGAAGAGGGTCTGTGGCTGTACACTATGTACACCCCGCTGCTGGGTATCACCATCGGTGGCTGCATCGTCACCCTGGGTATTGGTGCAGTTAAGTTCACCAAGCGCTTCATTCCGGAAGAGATTTCGGTTCAGCGCCGCCACGATGGTCCGTCCGAAGAGGTCGACCAGAAGACCATCGTTGCCCTGCTGAACGATTCTTGGCAGACCTCCACCCTGGGTCGTCGCTCCGCTATCAAGGGCCTCCTTGGTACCGGCGCCGTCCTGGCTGGTATCGGCATGATCCTTCCGCTTGGCGGCATGATTAAGAACCCGTGGAAGCCACGCCACGACGTTGACGTCACTGGTGACGGCACCCTGTGGACCACCGGCTGGACTCTCGTCGAGAAGGGCCACAAGGTTTACCTGGGTCGCGACACCGGCGCTATCGCTGAAGAGGGCGTACACGGCTACACCACTAAGGGCGTTTCCCGCCTGGTTCGCCTCCGCCCAGAGGACCTGTCCGCAGGTTCCATGGAGACCGTCTTCCCTCTTCCGGAGGAGGACGTCAACGACGGCGACAAGTACTCCAAGGATGCTGATGTCTACGAGGCACACATGCACTCGATTCACGGCTCCCGCAACTCGGTCATGCTGATCCGTCTGCGTTCCCAGGACGCTGAAAAGGCAATCCTGCGCAAGGGTCAGGAAGACTTCCACTACGGCGACTACTTCGCCTACTCGAAGATTTGTACACACATCGGTTGCCCGACTTCTCTGTACGAACAGCAGACGAACCGTATTCTCTGCCCATGCCACCAGTCGCAGTTCGATGCACTGCACTACGGCAAGCCGGTCTTCGGTCCAGCTGCTCGCGCTCTTCCAGAGCTGCCGATCAGCGTTGACGAAGAAGGCTACATGTACGCAGAGGGCAACTTTATTGAGCCCGTCGGTCCGGCATTCTGGGAGCGTCAGTCATGAGTAATCCAACGAAACTAGCAACCGCTGCTAAGAATATGGATGACCGCTACACCCTGTCTGGCGGCATGCGTAAGCAGCTCAATAAGGTATTCCCTACCCACTGGTCCTTCCTGCTGGGCGAGATTGCACTCTACTCCTTCGTAGTCCTGCTCTTCTCGGGTGTTTACCTGACTCTGTTCTTCGACCCGTCGATGTCGAAGGTCATTTACGACGGTGCCTACGCGCCGCTCAACGGTGTCGAGATGTCTCGCGCCTACGAGACCGCCCTGCAGATCTCCTTCGAGGTTCGCGGTGGCCTGTTCATTCGCCAGATTCACCACTGGGGTGCTCTGCTGTTCGCCGTGTCCATCATGGCGCACATGTTCCGCATCTTCTTCACCGGCGCATTCCGCAAGCCGCGTGAGGCTAACTGGGTCATCGGTTCCATCCTCCTGCTGCTGTCCGTGGCAGAGGGCTTCATGGGTTACTCCCTGCCGGACGACCTGCTTTCCGGTGTTGGTCTGCGTATTATGTCCGCAATCATCATCGGTCTGCCGATTATCGGCACCTGGCTGCACTGGATGATGTTCAACGGCGACTTCCCGGGTGACATGATTATCCCGCGCCTGTACATTGCACACGTGCTGATTCTCCCGGCCCTGCTGCTGGGTCTGATTGCCGCTCACCTGGCTCTGGTCTGGTACCAGAAGCACACCCAGTTCCCTGGCGCAGGTCGTACCGAGAACAACGTCGTCGGCGTTCGTATTCTCCCGATCTTCGCAGTCAAGTCCGTTTCCTTCGGTCTGATTACGTTCGGCTTCCTGGCGCTATTCGCTGGTATCTTCCAGATCAACGCAATTTGGAACCTTGGCCCGTACAACCCGGCGCAGGTTTCCGCTGGTTCCCAGCCGGATATCTACATGCTGTGGACTGACGGTGCTGCCCGTGTCATGCCGCCGTGGGAGCTCTACTTGGGCTCTTACACGATCCCGGCAGTCTTCTGGGTCGCCCTGCTCTGTGGTGTTCTGGTTGTCCTGCTCTTCGCTTACCCGTTCATCGAGGCGAAGATCACCGGCGACAACGCCCACCACAACCTGCTGCAGCGTCCGCGCGACGTGCCGGTTCGCTCCGGCCTGGGTGCCATGGCTCTGGTCTTCTACACCCTGCTGACTCTGTCCGGTGGTAACGACCTGATCGCATACCACTTCCAGATTTCGCTGAACGTGATGACCTGGGTTGGCCGTATCGGTCTGATCATCCTGCCTCCGATCGCTTACTTCGTCACTTACCGAATCTGCATCGGCCTGCAGCGCTCTGACCGCGCTGTCCTGGAGCACGGCATCGAGACGGGCATCATCAACCAGCTGCCTGATGGTTCCTTCATCGAGGTCCACCAGCCACTGGGTCCGGTCGACGAGCACGGCCACGCCGTTCCGCTCGAGTACCAGGGTGCTTACGTCCCGAAGACCATGAACGAACTGGGTGCCGCTGGTAGCCCGGGTCGCGGTAGCTTCTTCAGCCCGGACTCCCCGGAGATCGCCGAAGAGGCAGCTCGTATCGAGCACGAGAACCACGAGCAGCAGGCTCAGATGTTCCGTGACCTCGAAGCTCAGAACGCTGAAGAGCGTCGCCAGCTCGAGCAGTAAAACTCCGCGGTAGGTTTTCTACTGCGCTCAAATAAGACCACCCCGGTCCGCATCCACTTCGGATGTCGACCGGGGTGGTTTTTGTTACCCAGATTCTTCCGACCTCGCCTTGACCCAACATACGTCGGATACCAAATCTGCTGTTTACCAGTACTAAAATGGACATATGTCTACCAGTCCCTCCCCCACCACCGATCTTTCGAACAACGCCACACAGCTTGTCGCCAACGGTGTCAATTTCGACTACGAGGCCACGCCTGTTCTGCGCGATGTCTCGCTCACGCTTTCCGACGGCGATGTCCTCGGTCTGGTTGGAGACAACGGAGCCGGCAAGTCCACACTTCTTTGGCTACTATCTGGTCGTCGTCGGCCCACGAGCGGTACGGTGACTCATATTGGCACGCGTGTCCTCGGCTCTCAGGAGCTGGAAGCGCCTTTCGACTCCACGGTGCAAATGCTTATCGATGAGGCCCTCGGCCCCTCGAAACGTCGTTTAGCGGAGTTAGAAGAGGCAGCTGAGGCGATGGCCTTAGCAAAGACCCCAGATGAGTCTGAGGCGGCAGAGAAGGCGTATTCGAAGGCCTTCTCGGACGTCATGGCTCACGATGACTGGAACGCCGAGCATAATGCGGAGATTGTGCTCGACCATCTCGGCCTGACCGGTACTGCTCCGGACGGCGCTCCCCTGACAGAGCAACTAACCACGGAGATTTCCGGCGGGCAGCGGGCGCGGCTGGGGCTCGCGATTACGCTCATTCGAAAGCCAGAGATTTTGCTTCTCGACGAGCCCACCAACCATCTCGATGAACGCGGTCGCCAGCTCGTGATTGACACCATCCAGAACCACCCTGGAGTGGTTGTGGTGGCAACACATGACCGCGACTTCCTGGATGCCGTTTGTACTGTAATTGGAGACTTGGTGCCGGGGCGCCCTGGTATTGGGCTGTTCCGTGGTAATTACTCCGACTACGCGAAGCACCGTCGCCACCAGCGTGAGCTATGGGAGCACCAGTGGCGCTCGGAGGAGCATGAACGCAATCGGTTGGAAGACACCATCGAGAATGGCGCTCGTGAGGTCTCACCGGGTCGGGAAATGACGGACAATAACAAGATGGCTTATGACCGCCGTGGCGGTCGTGTAGAGCGGCAAATCGCCCGCCGCGTGCGTTCGGCTAAGCAACGGCTGGAGGAACTCATTGAGGAAGGTGTGGAGCGTCCACCGGCACTACTGGGCTTTGATGCCCCGTTGACCGCACCCTTACCGACCAAGCGCGCTGCTTCGGGCAGCGATGAAGATTTTCACATCAAGATGCGCGGTGTGATCGTCCCAGATCGAATTCGGGTTGGTTCACTGACTATTCGTCCCGGAGACAAGGTCGTGATCACCGGCCCTAATGGGGCCGGCAAATCTACTTTGTTTAAGACGATCATGGGGCAAGTTGAGACGCAGGCTGGCGAGGTGCGTATCGGCGAGAACTGTCGAGTAGCCATGCTGGCTCAGGAACAAGACTGGGAAAACCCAAAGAAGTCCGCCCGTGAGTTGTACGACCTTGCGCCCTATGCCCGCGTGCCTCTCGACGACTTTGGATTGCTTAGCCCTGAGGATGCCAATCGACCGGTAGGAAGCCTCTCCATCGGCCAGCAGCGCCGGGTGGCGTTAGCGTTGGTCGTAGCCAACCCGCCGGAGATCTTGCTGCTCGACGAGCCTACGAACCACCTGAGTGTGGATCTGATCGAGCAGGTCCAAGACGCGATCGCATCTGCAGAGGGCACAATTATTGTGATTACCCACGATCACCGCATGATCAACTCGCTCGAAGCGCGTCATCTGCAGGTGACTGACGGTGAGGTCATCGAACTACCTAAGGGGCAGAAACCCATCGAATTCGCCTGATGCGGAATCATATATTGACTACAGATCCTAACCGGCGAGGTAACACCAGTTAGGATCCCCAACTCGTCCAAACAAAAAAGTCTCTCCCACTAACACCGTTGTTAGTGGGAGAGACTTTTCGGTTATCTACGACTGTGGTTCAGTCTGATTGCACTCGGACTAGTGCTTCTCCGGCGGAGTGATGTACTGAGTGTTGAGTTTGGTGCTGGAGACGATCAGGATTACCGCGCCAAGGACAATCAGCCAGTAGGCCATGAATGCGATGCCGTAGCCCAGGAGCAGGATGCCCATGGTCATCACGAACGGCCAGATCGAGCTAGCGGAGAAGAAACCGAGGGTACCTGCACCGTCGGCAATCTCTGCCTCTTCGAAGTCAGCCGGGGTGATGTCGGAGCGGCGCTCAGTGAAGTGGAAGTATCCACCGAGCATCAGAGTCATCAGAGCTGCGAGGACCAGGCCGGTTGCGCCAGCCCACTCGAGGCGACCATGGCTTTCGTTGATGACGTTACCGGTGTCCTGAAGGTACTGAGTGCCGAAGATGTAGACGACAGCCATGACCCCCAGGAACACGGTAAGTCCGTAGAAGAGCTTTGCTGCAGACTTCATTTGAGAACTTCCTTTAGGTAAGAATCTTGCTGGGTTTACTTGGCGGTCGCGTTCAGGTCAATGGTGTTAGCACCACGGTCACCCATGTCGCGGGTGTCGACACGACCGGAGTTGAACGGCGAAGTGGAGACTGCGAATGCCGGCTCACCGATGTGCTTCAGAGCATCAGCGTTAGTAGCTTCTGGGTTCTCCTGGCGGAACTTGATGTACTCGGTGAATGCCTCGCGGGAGACAGCACGAATCTCGAAGTTCATCATTGCGTGGTAAGTACCACACATCTCAGCACAACGGCCGACGAATGCGTTCTTGACCTTGTCGCTCGGGTTGTCCTCCGGGCGGTTAGCCATCTTCTCCGAGTCGATCTTCTCAATCTGGAAGATACGGTTGGACTTGTTGGCCTCCGGGTGCGGGAACACGTCACGCTTGAAGAGGAACTCCGGAACCCAGAAGGAGTGAATCACGTCAGCGGACGCGAGGTCGAACTGGATTGCAGTGTCTTCCGGAACAACGAGGACCGGAACCTCTTCGGTGGTACCGAGGGTCTCAATCTCGTCATAGTGGAGGTAGTCGAGGCTCTCCTTGGAGCGACCGTGAACCGGGTACTCCTTCTGCTTTGCGCGATCCTCAGCGGACGGAACCTCGTGGCCGCCCTCGGTGAAGAACTGCTCATCAGCCGGCTTCTCAATACGACCGTTGTATTCCTCGCCGCCCATCAGGTCAGCGGAAATGTTGGCGTAACCGAACTTCCAGTTCCACTGGAAACCGGTGACGTCGACAGTGACCTCCGGATCCTTATCCAGGGCAGTCACCTTGTCCTGCGTCTGAACGGTGAAGAAGAACAGAGCCATCACGATCAGAATCGGCAGAATAGTCAGAGACAACTCAACCGGAACGTTGTATGCAGTCTGGCGCGGGAACTCGCCCTTGCCCTTCTTCTCAGCCTTCTTGGCTGTGAAGTTTGCCATCGAGTAAAAGGTGAAACCCCAAACAATGATGCCGATAATCCAAGCTGCAACCCAGGTCCAAACCCAGAAGTTACCCATGGACTGCGCTTCCGGGGTAACACCTTCCGGCCAACCAAAGCGGAGCAGCTTGAAGAAGCCGTTCTCCGGAGGATTAACATCACAGCCGGCAAGCAAGGCTGCGCTACCGGCGGCAACGCCGAGGACGCCGAGCTTACGGGCGACTCCGAACTTTCTACGCTGATTCACGTGTGTCTGCCTTCCTGATCCACACAATTTTCGATAACCGATTAAGGTTTCGTCCTACCCAAGCAGAGTAGTCGATTCTTAAGCTTTCTCCACAATAAATATGGCTGTGGGGTGCCTTTGAGTATATCTGCCCTAATAAAATACTGAGAAAGACCCGCCTATCGGGGGTGGCATTCTCACCAGTTACACCCTGTTGCCGCTCCCAAGTCTATGAATTTTTTAGTGTTTGCGCCACGAGCTGACGCCCACACCGTTCCGCATAACCCCGCGCCGAGGCCAGACACGGCGAGCTAAGACATTCTCCCTTTTCCCCAAAAGGCATTAAAGTAGGTGCAGCATTTCTATGTGGCGCCAATCTGGGGTTCAACCCAACTACTCAGCCACGCGGCGGTTCTTCATGGCCACCGGTTCAGACGACAGTCAGTCGCGCTGAGCCTCTAGCTACGAAGCCGTCAAAATCCACTAAGTGACACTAACTGAAAGGTGCGCGCACGAAGCATGTGTGGTCTTCTCGGAATCCTGACTGCAAATTCTGACGCAGCGGAGCTCGTTCCCGTTGTCGAAAGGGCTCTGCCCTGCATGCGGCACCGCGGTCCTGACGATGCAGGCACGTGGCACGATGAGGACGCAGTTTTCGGCTTCAACCGCCTATCCATTATTGATATTGCTCACAGCCACCAGCCGCTGCAGTGGGGACCAGAAAATCAGCCGAATCGGTACTCCATGACCTTCAACGGCGAAATCTACAATTTCGTCGAACTTCGCGAGCAGCTGGAGAAGGAAGGTTACGCCTTTAATACCTCCGGCGATGGCGAACCTATCGTCGTTGGGTTCCACCACTGGGGAGCCGACGTCGTAAAGCACTTGCGCGGCATGTTCGGCATTGCTATTTGGGACAGCGTCGAGCGCAAGCTTTTCCTGGCGCGCGATCCGTTCGGCATTAAGCCTCTCTACTACGCCACCACCGAGCGCGGCACGATTTTCGGTTCTGAGAAGAAGTCCCTGCTGGAGGCCGCGCCGGAGATGGGCATCGATGCGAAAAAGCTGAATAAGCGTGCACTGGAGCACTACGTCGACCTGCAGTACGTGCCGGAACCGGAGTCTCTGCACACTGACATCGTCCGCCTGGAGTCGGGCTGCACTGCCATCGTTACGCCTGGTGGCGAAGTTAAGCAGACCCGCTACTTCAAGCCTAGTTTCCCGATTCAGCCAGTCACTAAGGGCGCTGAGCAGGACGTTTTTGACCGCATTGCCCGTGCGCTGGAGGACAGCGTCGAGAAGCATATGCGTGCCGACGTCACGGTGGGCTCGTTCCTGTCGGGCGGTATCGACTCCACTGCGATTGCAACTTTGGCTAAGCGCCACAACCCGAACCTGCTGACGTTTACCACTGGCTTCGAGCGCGAGGGCTTCTCAGAGGTCGATGTGGCTGCCGAGTCCGCCGCCGCCATTGGCGTCGAGCACATTGTGAAGGTCGTCTCGCCGGAGGAGTTCGCCGGGGCGATTCCGAAGATTATGTGGTACCTCGATGACCCGGTAGCTGACCCTGCACTGGTGCCGCTGTACTTCGTGGCCGCAGAGGCTCGTAAGCACGTTAAGGTCGTACTGTCCGGTGAGGGCGCAGACGAGCTCTTTGGTGGTTACACCATTTATAAGGAGCCGCTGTCGCTGAAGCCGTTCGACAAGGTTCCATCTCCCCTGCTGCGCGGTCTGGCTAAGGTCGGCGAAGCTCTGCCAGAGGGCATGCGCGGCAAGTCGCTCCTGCAGCGAGGCACTACTCCGCTGGAACAGCGCTACTACGGCAATGCTCGTTCCTTTAACTTTGAGCAGCTGCAGGAAGTGCTGCCGTGGGCCAAGAAGGAATGGGACCACAGCGATGTCACTGCGCCGATTTACGCGCAGTCTGAAGGCTGGGACCCGGTGACTCGGATGCAGCACTTGGATCTGTTCACCTGGTTGCGTGGCGACATTCTGGTCAAGGCGGACAAGATCACCATGGCTAACTCCCTGGAGCTGCGCGTGCCGTTCCTCGACCGTGTGGTCTTCGACGTTGCACAGACGCTGCCGGTGGACATGCGTGTTTCTCACGGCACCACCAAGTACGCACTGCGTCGCGCCATGGAGCAGATTGTTCCGGAGCACGTGCTCAACCGCCGCAAACTGGGCTTCCCGGTGCCGATTCGCCACTGGCTGGCAGGCGACGAGTTGCACGGCTGGGCCGAGGACATCATCCGCGAGTCCCAGACCGAAGAGTTCATTAATAAGGACGCCGTGCTCAAGATGCTCGCCGAGCACCACCCAACCGAGCGCGACCACTCCCGCCGCCTCTGGACCATCCTGGCCTTCATGGTCTGGCACGGCATCTTCATCGAAGACCGCATTACTCCGGACATCGAGCAGCGCGACTACCCCGTCGAGCTCTAGCTCGCTTTACGACGGTCCCCGCGATTCAGCCCCATCCTGCCCCGGCAGGCTGTCACCATCGCTGGGGCAACCAATAGAAAAGGCTCGGACCTCACTCAGTTAACAAGAGTGAGGTCCGAGCCTTTTTACTATCCGACGCTTTTCACAGCGTCTGCTGACAGCTCTGCTCAGCTAATGACTTAGTTGAAGGAGTCACCGCAAGCGCAGGAGCCAGTGGCATTCGGGTTATCGATTGTGAAGCCCTGCTGTTCAATGGTGTCAGCAAAGTCGATGGTGGCACCGGACAGGTACGGAACCGACTGGCGATCAACGACCAGCTTGACGCCACCGAAAACTTCGGCGACATCGCCGTCGAGGCTGCGGTCATCGAAGTAGAGCTGGTAGCGCAGGCCGGCACAGCCGCCCGGAGCCACGGAAATACGCAGTGCCAGGTCGGTGGCACCTTCTTGGTCCAGAAGTGCCTTTGCCTTGGCAGCCGCAGCTTCGGTCAGGGTAACGCCAGTGCTCTGAGCAGTAGTCATAGCGCGTGTCCTCCTTGTTGAAGTGTTTAAGTATGCGAGTCGACCCCAAGGTCGGCTACGTCATTATTTATCACAACCTTACCGGCCAGTCTTTAATTCCCAATTCTGGGTTCTCTTTTTCTTTCTCTTTATCGAAAGTCTTTTTGCCGCCACATCGCAACCACACCACGGCTTCCCACGCCACAAGCGCACTCTTCCCGCCTGCCCCGCGGCGGTCATCCCCAAAACCTCGCCCTTGCCCCGCCCCTGACCCTCAACCTGCAACCTAATTAGGGAAGCACCTTGGAGACCTTATAATCTGGGGTCGTGAATCTACCGTGGAAAAAGAATGACAAAAAGTCCAAGGCAGCTGACGCAGCTAACGCTGACGCAACCAACGCCGGAGACGTAGCCACCGACGCGACCGCATCCAGCGGGGCCAAGGGCACCGCTTCGGAGTCTCAGCAGCCCGAGAAGAAGCACAGCGGTGCTTTTACTCCCAAGAAGGGGCGCCCCACTCCGAAGCGCAACGAGGTTGAGCGCGAACGCGGCATCCGCCGTGGCCCGGTCGAGGCGCCGCTGACCGCTAAGGAAGCTCGCCAGCGCCGCAAGGAGCTCAAGGCTTCCATGTCCAAGGAAGAGCTCAAGGCCGCCAAGGCACGCGAGCGAGCAGAGCGACGTGAGCAGCGTCGCATTGCCGACGAGCGCATGGCCGCCGGCGATCCGCGCTACATGCTGCCACGCGACCAGGGCGCTGAGCGCAAGTTTGTCCGCGACTGGGTTGATTCCCGTCGCTTCCTCGCTAACGTGTTCCTCCCGTTCGCGCTGATTCTGCTGCTGATTATGATGATTGGCACTTCCCTGCCGAAGCTGGCCAACATCGCATCTCTCATCGCTATGGTTCTCATCATTGCCCTGATCATCGAGGGCATCTACATCGGCCGCCGTGCCATCAAGCTGACGCGCGAGCGCTTCCCGAAGACCACCGAAGGGGCCTGGGGACTGGGCTTCTACGCTTACTCCCGCGCTTCTCAGCCGCGTCGTCTGCGTACTCCGCGTCCGCAGGTCAACATCGGCGACGAGATCAAGTAGCCTCATCTGCCATGCGCACTCTGGTTCTCGGTGGCGCCCGCTCAGGCAAGTCCTCATGGGCTGAGCACGAGCTGCTGGCCACCGCCGCAGCCTCAACCGGCGATGCCTCAGATGCTGCAGCCTCAACGGTGTTGCACTACATCGCAACAGCACGGCCCTGGCCCGGTGATAGCGATTTTCACTCCAGGGTTGAGGAGCACCGCATTCGTCGTCAAGCACAGGCACAAGAGCACGGAGTGGCCTGGCACACGGTTGATGACGTCGATGCGGTGGAAGCTCTCGCGTCGCCGGAGCGGCGCATGCTGCTGGACGATGTCGGCACCTGGCTGACGCACATCATCGACGTGCAGGGGCTGTGGGAGGCGCCGAGGGGCAGCGTCTCGCCGTGGACGCACTCGCTTGTCGACGCCGTGCGCAACTTCCCCGCAGATTCCGACCTGTTCATTGTGTCGCCCGAAGTGGGCTTCGGTGTCATTCCCGAACACCGCTCAGGGCGGCTTTTCCGTGATGAAATTGGCCTTCTCAACCAACAGCTCGCAGCTGTCTGTGATCGTGTTGTCCTAGTTGTGGCTGGCTGCCCCATGGAAGTCAAGGCGGCGAACTAGATTCACTCCACGCCGCTTCCCCTATGACGGTCTGCCTAGCAATGCGAATAACTGTGCACCAATGGTCGGTAGACAAATCGTTTTCGGGTAGCGTTTGAGAGTATGAACGCGGATTATTTTGGACCGGTAGCACGCCCTGACGAAGAGACTGAACAGGCCGCCCGCGCGCGCCATGAGCAGTTGACTAAACCCGCAGGCTCACTTGGCCGGTTGGAAGAACTCGGCATTTGGATTTCGGCGTGTCAGGGAGAATGCCCTCCGCGTGACCTGGACGATTGTCGTGTTTATGTCTTCGCTGGTGACCACGGTGTTGCCCAGGGCGGGGTGTCCGCGTACCCGTCCGAGGTGTCTATTCAGATGCTTGCCAATATCGAGGCAAAGGGTGCCGGCGTGAACGCTATCGCTGACATCGCGGGAGCCACTGTTACCGGTGTGGACATTTCCCTCGACCACGATGCCGAAGGGCCATACCGTATCCGTCGCAGCTGTGGTTCTATCGACCGCGAGGATGCGATGAGCGAGGAGGAGGTCGATAAGGCCATCCGCACGGGCATCGCGATTGCCGACGCCGCCGTTGATGAAGGCGCTGACCTGCTCATTGCCGGCGACCTGGGCATCGGAAACACCACTCCAGCCGCGGCGCTGATTGGTGCCGTGACCAACTCCGAACCGGTGGTCGTCGTCGGCCGAGGCACTGGCATTGATGACGAGGGGTGGAAGCTCAAGGTCGCTGCCGTACGCGATGCCATGTTCCGCGTGCGTCGCCTGCGCAATGACCCGGTTGAGGTGCTCCGTCGTATTTCCTCGCCGGATATGACCGTGATGGCCGCGTTCTTGGCGCAAGCAGCGGTTCGTCGCACTCCTGTGATTTTGGACGGAGTGGTTGTCACATCCGCTGCTCTGCTGGCTGACCAGCTCGCTCCGGGCGCCCGCGATTGGTGGGTCGCCGGCCACAAGTCGGCAGAGCCCGCGCACGCGCTTGCCCTTCGACACCTGGATAAGGAACCACTTCTCGAATACGGGATGCGTCTTGGCGAAGGCTCCGGCGCCGTCGCTGCCCTACCGCTGGTCAAGTCCGGCGTATCGGTCCTGCGCAACATGGCTACTTTCGCCGACGCAGGCGTAAGCACCAAGGACTAATCGACTTGTCCGACAAAGCCGGCCCGTCTCGCCAGGACAACCTCGACGGCGATCCCTCTGCTCACGGCAATGCCGTCGCTGAGGCCATCACCACTGCCCTGTCCTGGCTCACCATCCTGCCTTTCAAAGGCGCGAGCGTGTTCGACCGCATCACCGGCCGTCGCGCCATCGCCGCACTGCCAGTAGCTGGGCTCGTTCCTGCCGCGGGTGCAGTTCTCATCACGGCGGCGCTGTTCGCAACGTCGTCGTCAGGCACGCCCACGCTTTACGACGTCACCCCGATCCTCGGCGGCACCCTGATTATGGTGGCGGCACAGATGTTGACCCGCGCGATGCACCTGGATGGGCTGGCGGATGTGGCGGATGCCCTCGGCTCGTATAAGCCGCCGGAGGGGGCGCGGGAGGTGCTGCGCGATCCGAGCACCGGCCCAATGGGCGTGGGCTCCATCGTGCTGACGATGTTGACGACGACGACTGCTTTTGCCGTGATTGTGGCTAGTGTGCTGTCGCAGTGGTCTGCTGGTCAGATGTGGCCTGGTGTGGTTGCGCTGTGCTTGCCTTTTGTAGCCTCTCGCGCGGCAGCAACGACTGCCTGCTGGCGCGGCTTTCCGCCTTTTTCGAACAGCGGCTTCGGCTCTCTGACTGCCGGTACTCAGTCCACAGTCACGGTGACCTGCTGGTGGATACTGCTGCTCGCTGTGTCGGGCTGGGTGGTTGGGCTCGTGGGCGTAGTCGCTTGTGCACTGAGCTTTGGCGTTACACTGCTGCTGACGCGGCATTGCGTGAAGAGGTTTGGCGGAGTCAACGGCGACGTGTTTGGTGCAGTCATTGAGATAGCGTGCGCTGTCTGTGCCGTGGCACTTGCCATAGGGTTCTAGCAGGGAAAATGCGCGCATTGCCCCCGTTGGGGTTTTCTTTAAAAAGAACTATTGACGGTCGCTTTGACGCGGACGTATTCTGAGGGCACACCGCCGGGAAGGCGGAGTACAGGAGGCTCGTTTCGGGGCTCGCCCAAATTATTTTGCGCCGACCGTTTGCCGGGGCGCCAAGAACGAGCACACCTTCTAGCCTCCCAGCTAATTAAAAAAGCGCGTCCCGCCGCAGCGATGCACGGGACGCGCTTTTCTTTGTTGGGGTGGCACTCCCAGGTTTGGGTTCAGTGGGGTTTGGGTTCAGTGGGGCTAGTGACTGCGGTTATGTTAGCGACGGCGGGCCAATGCGAGTTACTGACTGCGTTTATGTCAAAAATGGTCCGAAAAATGGCTTGAAAGTGTCATAAACTCACACAGTTTCACATCTGCAGCCCATAATTCTTGGAGTTGTCAGTTCTTGCGGCTAAGTAGCAAAAAATGTGCCCGCCAGCGATACGCCAAGCGGACACAATTTTGCTGCCTTCCCCACCCTGCCCCCCCCTGCTCAGGAACTTCCTGATCTTACGGTTTGTCTACTCCTTGCGCTTCTTGTTCTGGTAGACGATTGCGCCGGCAATGCCGATAAACACGGCGACCACTGCTACAACGGTGCCAATGACCAACGGGCTCATGCCCTCATCTTCCATGTCCGACGAGGATGCGGATGCCTGAGAATCCGTATCCGAGGAGTCAGATTCATTCGACGCATCTTCTGACGAGTCCTTTGACGTTTCCTGTTCCGACTCTCCCTTGGCCAGAATCGGCTTATCGGATGGAGTCGGGCCGTTCTTGTCAGTCGGTCGCCAGTCAGGCCCCTTAGTTGGCTTGTTGTCCAGGAGGAATGCGAGCTGGAACGGCTGATCGATGCCACTGACCTCTTCATCCGGGCGATAGTTAGCCATTCGGACAGTCGCGTAGTAGTAGCCGGCGTTGGCTACAGGTCGTCCTCCAACATTAGATTCTCGGTTGTTGTATTCGACCGGACGATCTGTTGACAAGTTCAGGTCCTCGGAATCCTGATAAAAGTGCATTGTTCCATCCGCAACGGAAACCTCGAACGGATTCAGCAGGGCAACTCCCATGGAATCGGCATTATCGCGCTCCGAATTTCCAGTGCGGGCAGCAATCACTGGTCGCTGACCCCACTCGACAGGGATCTTGTAGAACTTCTGTTCACCGGGCACGATTGTGTCAGAGATGGTATCCCCAGATTTAACTTCCGGCGCTTGGGCTGCGTTATTGCCACCGTTTACGGGCTTGGCCTCTCCAAAAGTGGCCTTTTTGTAGGCTTTGTCGCCGGTCGAAGAAGACCGCCCCTCATTTAGCTTGCCAGCATCCTGCTTCTTCAGGACTGGCTCAAACTGGACGCTAACCTCGACCTTCACCGGTTCATCACGATAGTCCGCTACTGAATCACCGTCATAGACCCACACGTTATTTGCGACGAGCCACTTGGTTTGATCGCAACTGGATTCGATGCGGTCACTATCCCATGCAAGAATGCTTGCATCAGCCGAAGTTGGAGTCCACGAATCGGCACTAGCTTCGGCGCCAGTCAGCGACCCCATACGACCGTCGTCCTGGCATTTTCCGCCAGTTTCATTGATGATTTCGTCAACTTCAGTTCGGACATCCTGCTGGCCTTTACCCTCAGCATCGATATTCGCTAACACCTTTGAGGTAACAATCGCGTTGTGTCCCTTCGGCACTGCGATTCGGTAGTAGAGCGGGGTGCGATCGTGCTGGGCAACCTCTGGCACCAGCGTCGTCTGGTACTTGCCCTCGCCGAGCCATTTCGCGCCTTCCTTAGTCTCGGAGAACTCGAAAGGAGTACCCGTGGTTTCGTAGCCCTGCACTGACCGCTGAGTCAAGAACTTCATGTGGTCTGCAAGCTGGGTAGCATCGTCCGCAGTCATGCTCTGTCCACCGGATACCTGCGCAACACACTCCAGCTCAGCGCGAGCTTCTTCATCGACCTTGAAGCCCACTGTGTGAATCGTCAGGCCAACACCCTGCCCTGCCAGTTCCTTCGCAACCTCACACACCGGTGGCGGCGCGCAGGTGTCGATACCGTCAGAGACCAAAATAATTGACCGCTCACCGTCTGGGCCAAGCTCATCAGCCGCCTTACGCAGTGCATTGCCGATCGGCGTATAGCCCTGAGCTTCCAACCCGGCAATCCTGCTCTTCAGGCCTTCTTTGTCGACCTTTTGGACAGGCGACAGCACCTCGATGTCCTGGCAACCACGTTCGCGGTTGGATTCATCACTGGATTCGCGCTGGCCATAAACCAGCATGCCAAGCAGCGCATCATCCGGGAGGGAGTCAATCAGCTCCGTGGATGCGCGCTTTGCCGCATCGAGGCGGGTGCCTCCGGCGTCGTCGGCAAGCATCGAACCAGACAGATCCATGATTAGCTCTGCTTTTGCTTCGCCCGTACCCCCTTCGCCCGTAGGAGCGGGCTGTTCCACCCCGGACGGCGAAGGCGAATCTTGGGCTGCCGCCACCGGAGCCGGAATCGCACTAAACCCAATCGTCCACGCAGCCAACAACAGAGTGACAACGATGGTTACCCTTAGGCGCTTTGAACTACTTGACGAAAAACTATCTTTAAAAAAGTCTTGAACTACCACCATCACAGCGCCTCAAACTGTTTTCCCAACTACAAAAATCAATCGTGTTGGTAGTTTTTCACAGTGACCCCGGTCACGCTAGAGGTGTTTTTAACGGCTAAACAAATGCCGCCTGAACAATTCATGAACCATGAGAAAATCGCACAGCCGTTGGGGAGCCAGCAAAGCAAAAACGCAGCCCCTGAACAGCGAATACTGAACAGGGGCTGCGAAAGTACTAATTCTAGTAACCACTATTAAATTTTTCTTAGCCGACCTACGCCGAAACTAAGCCTCAACGAGCTTGTAAATCCAACCGTGGGTATCCTCAACCTCGCCGTGCTGGATACCGGTCAGCCGCTCGCGCAGCTTCATAGTCCACTCACCGGTCTCGCCGCCGTTGATCTCGAACTCGCCCTCAGCGGACTTCACAAAACCGACCGGGGTGATGACTGCAGCAGTACCGCAGGCGAATGCCTCGCTCATAACACCGGAGGTGGCATCATTCTTCCATTCCTCGGTGGAAATGCGACGCTCCTCGACATTCATGCCCAGATCCTGAGCAGCCTGCAGCAGCGATGCCCGAGTAATGCCCGGCAGCAGCGAACCAGACAGCTCTGGAGTCACCAGCCGAACACCAGCGTCAGCATTCTCATCCGGGTAGATAAACGCCAGGTTCATGCCGCCCATCTCCTCGATGTACTTGCGCTCGACAGCGTCCAGCCACACAACCTGGTCGCAGCCCTTTTCCTCTGCCTGCTGCTGAGCCGCCAGCGAAGCTGCATAGTTACCTGCGAACTTCGCAGCACCGGTGCCGCCCGGCGCGGCACGCACGTACTCGTGGGAGATCCACACGGTCACCGGGTTAATGCCACCGGAGAAGTACGCGCCGGCAGGTGAAGCGATGAGCAGGAAGGTGTAAGAGTTCGACGGGTGCACGCCCAGGGTGCTCTCGGTGGAGAACATGATTGGACGCAGGTACAGGGATTCTTCGCCACCAGCTGGCGGCACCCATGCTGCATCGGCTTCAACCAGCAGGCGGATTGCCTCGAGGAAGGTCTCCTCCGGCAGCTGCGGCATTGCAATGCGGTCAGCGGAGCGCTGGAAGCGACGAGCGTTCTGCTCCGGGCGGAAAGTAACAATGGAACCATCCGGCATGCGATACGCCTTCAGTCCCTCAAAAATCGACTGCCCGTAATGCAGGACCGAAGAAGACGGCTGCATTTCAATCGAACCGTATGCCTGCAGCTTGGCGCCATGCCAGCCTTTGTCTGCAGTCCAGTCAATTCGGACCATGTGGTCGGTGAAGTGCTTACCGAAACCAGGGTTGGCCAAAATCTCCTCGCGCTCGGCATCAGAGAGTGGATTCGGGTTACGTTCGATTGCAAATTCCAAAGCAGACATGTCTTTCATCCTAAACCGTCGAGGATCGAGTCGTATCAATACTCGCCCCCGAAAGACCGTGTTAGTCAGGGCAATGTCAGCGTCGCGGGCACTAGGCGCGGGTACATTCCAATAGTCGTGGCGCTGGCTCGTCAGTCCGCTGTCCAGGGGTGAAGGACACGAACCGGCAAATAGGGATACGGTGGTGTACCACATAGTACGACTACAAGGAGATGCAACTACATGTCAGTCCCCGCTAACAATGATTCGGCACAGCTCGGCGCTTCTCGTAACGCCGCAGTTTTGTCCAACTACCTGCCGGCTATCGGCACTCGCGTGGTCATCGCTGCCGACAAGTCTCTGCCCGCGGACGCCGACGCGGTTCTCGTCGCGCTTATCGACGGCGAGGATGGTCTCGAGCTGGTCGCACCCGAGGCCATCGGTTCGGTTGCAGAGCAGCTGCTCGCCTCCTTTGAGGCAGTCTCCGCCAGCGCTAAGGCCGAGTCCGTGACCACCATCCCGGCTCCTGCTGGCCTGGATGTCGACAGTGTCACGGGCGTTGGCGTGGGTTCTGAGGACCTGGATGCGGAAGACATCCGCCGTGCCTGCGGCGCCGCTGCCCGCCGTATGACCAAGGCCAAGGTGGTCTTTAACACTCTCGGCGCCATCGATCCGCAGGCTGCAGCCGAGGGCTTTGCGCTGGGCGCTTACGCTTACTCCGGTCAGAAGAGCACCGAAGAAAGCAACGAGGCCACCCAGAAGGTGGTTGTGTTGGGCGCTGATGACGACGTCGTAAAGCGCGCTTCGGCAATTGTAGATGCCGTTGCCACCGCGCGTGACTTCGTCAATACAGCATCGTCGCACCTCTACCCCGAGACGTTTGCTGACGCTGCTGCAGCGCTGGGCCGTGACGCGGGGCTCGAGGTCGAGGTGCTTGACGACGACGCTCTGCGCGCCGGCGGTTTCGGAGGCCTCAATGCCGTGGGTGGTGGATCCTCGCGCGGGCCGCGCCTGGTGCGCCTGATCTGGAAGGGCGATGAGTCGGCAGAGAATTCGCTGGGCCTGGTCGGTAAGGGCATCACCTTTGATACTGGCGGTATTTCGCTGAAGCCGGGCGCCAGCATGGAGAACATGATCTCCGATATGGGCGGCGCTGCGGCTGTTATTGCCACAGTCGTCCTGGCTGCTCGCCTAGGTGTATCCACCCCGGTGACCGCAACTGTTCCAATGGCGGAGAACATGCCGGGTGGTAAGGCGTACCGTCCGGGCGACGTCATTACGCAGTACGGCGGTAAGACCATTGAGATTCTGAATACCGACGCTGAGGGCCGCCTCGTACTCGCAGACGCCATTGTCCGCGCCTGCGAAGACAAGCCGACTCACCTGATTGACACCGCTACCCTAACCGGTGCGCAGCTGGTCGCTCTTGGCGAGCGCACCCCGGGCGTCCTGGGTAACGACGAGTTCCGTGACCGTGTTGCAGAGCTGTCTCAGAGCATTGGTGAAAATGGTTGGGCAATGCCGATTCCAGTTGAGCTAGCAGAGGCCCTGAAGTCGCCGGTGGCTGACCTGCGGAATGTCACGAACTCTCGCTTTGGCGGTATGAGTGTTGCAGCTGCATACCTGCGCGAATTCGTTGGCGAGGATGTTGAATGGGTTCACATCGACGTTGCCGGTCCGGCCTTCAACACCACCGGGGAGTATGGTTATACCCCGAAGCGGGGCACTGGTGTTCCGGTTCGGACGATGTTCTCTGTGATTGAGGATTTGGCAACGAAGTAGCCGGTCATCCGACTGCGCCCCGCCCGGCTGGAATCCTGGCTGGAATGAGCTATTCCACGCACCAGTCGAAAGCGGGCGCAGCCCACGGGGCAAGCAGAGTTTTCAACCTGTAAGCTAATTTGTAATAACCGTCTTAAAACGAGATTTCTTAACTTTTCGAGGAGTGCACAAACATGGCGACCTCTATTGAGATGCCGGAGCTCGGTGAATCAGTTACCGAAGGCACCATTACCACCTGGCTGAAGAAGGTCGGCGACACCGTCGAGGTCGACGAACCGTTGCTCGAGGTTTCCACCGACAAGGTCGACACCGAAATTCCATCTCCGGTCGCCGGTGTTCTCACCGAGATTCTCTTTGAAGAAGACGACACCGTCGATGTTGGCGAGGTCATCGCAAAGGTCGGCGAGCCGGGCGAAGAGCCGGAAGGCGCTGACGATTCCGCTGAGGAGACCGAGGAAGAGGCTCCGAAGGAAGACGCTGAAGAGCCAAAGAAGGAAGCACCGAAGGCTGCCTCCGGTTCCGCTACTGACGTTGAGATGCCGGAGCTCGGCGAATCCGTCACCGAAGGCACGATTACCACTTGGCTGAAGAAGGTCGGCGACACCGTCGAGGTCGACGAACCGTTGCTCGAGGTTTCCACCGACAAGGTCGACACCGAAATTCCTTCCCCAGTCGCAGGCACCCTGCTCGAGGTCCTCTACGACGAAGACGACACCGTTGACGTCGGCGAAGTCATCGCTCGCGTTGGCGATGCAGACGCTGCTCCGGCCGCCAAGGAAGAGGCCGAGGAGGCATCTGCCGCAGTCGAGAAGGACGAGGAGCCAGTAAAGGCTAACGAGGAGACTGAGGAAGACTCCACTGACGTTGACGCTGGCGACGCTACTGACGTTGAGATGCCGGAGCTCGGCGAATCCGTCACCGAAGGCACCATCACCACCTGGCTGAAGAAGGTCGGCGACACCGTCGAGGTCGACGAGCCACTGCTCGAGGTTTCCACCGACAAGGTCGACACCGAAATTCCTTCCCCAGTCGCAGGCACCCTGCTCGAGGTCCTCTACGACGAAGACGACACCGTTGACGTCGGCGAGGTCATCGCTCGCGTTGGCAGTGGCCAGCCAAAGAAGGCTGCACCGAAGAAGGAAGCTCCAAAGGCTGAATCCAAGCCGGAGCCAAAGAAGGAAGAGCCAAAGGCAGAGTCCAAGCCGGAGCCAAAGAAGGAAGAGCCGAAGAAGGAGACTCCGAAGGCTGAGGCTCCGAAGGCTGAATCCAAGCCTTCCGCTAACAAGGACGTTCCTTACGTCACCCCGCTGGTCCGCAAGCTGGCTGACAAGCACGGCGTTGACCTGACTAAGGTCGAGGGCTCTGGAATCGGCGGCCGCATTCGTAAGCAGGATGTTCTGCGCGCTGCCGAGGGCGGCCAGGAGACTACTGCTGAGTCCGGCTCCAACTGGTCCACCAAGGGCGTTCGCCCTGAGCTCGCTGAGCTGCGCGGCACCACCCAGCGTGTCAACCGCATCCGCGAGATCACCGCTGCCAAGACCCTCGAGTCTCTGCAGACTTCCGCACAGCTGACCCAGGTCCACGAGGCCGATATGACTGCCATCTGGGATTTGCGCGCTACTAAGAAGGCTGAGTTCGGGAAGAAGCACGGCGCAAAGCTGACCTTCCTGCCATTCTTTGCAAAGGCAATCGTTGAGGCTCTGGTCAGCCACCCGAACGTCAACGCTTCCTGGAACGAAGAGACCAAGGAGATTACCTACCACGAGCAGGTCAACCTGGGTATCGCTGTCGATACCGAGCGTGGTTTGCTCTCCCCGGTCATCCACAACGCTCAGGATATGTCCCTGCCGGAGCTGGCTGCTGCTATTGCGGACATCGCAGACCGCGCTCGCAACAACAAGCTGACCCCGAACGACCTGTCCGGCGGCACCTTCACCATTACCAACATCGGCTCCGAGGGCGCTCTGACCGACACTCCGATTCTGGTTCCGCCGCAGGCCGCAATGGTCGGCACCGGCGCGATTAAGAAGCGCGCAGTAGTCGTCACCGAGAATGAGGCAGATGCCATTGGTATTCGCGCCATGGTCTTCCTGCCAATTACCTACGATCACCGCCTGATCGACGGCGCTGATGCAGGTCGCTTCATGACGACCGTTGTTGACCGCCTCGAGGTTGCTAACTTCGAATCGGATCTGCAGCTCTAAGCAGCTTGCTCCCCTCCTGGGGTAGTAGCGCCGCGGGAATCTAGCTGGCTTGCTAGCAGGAGGTTCTGCCTCTTCCCTGCCCGCGTTAGTCGCACTTTGCGGCTGACGCGGGTATTTCTTTTGCCGCATTCGTCCCGCAGTTGAACCTAATCAGCGATTCCTTCAAATGCGCAGGCCCCCTATTCTTGGCTAGTGCTCAGATTTCACGTAGCCACACATAGCTAGCAAAGGCTCCATCGGCACAAAGAATTAACGTGCTGTTATTGCGCCGTTAAGCCATTAGCAGACAGCGGGAGGGTCGAACCGAAAGCAAAGCTGCAAGTAGCAAATGCGCATACTTTTTGTCCTGCCGAAATGCGAGAACACCACACACCCCCGCACACAGTTCCGGCTATCGCTTTCAGCTACACCGACGAGAGCTGAAGATAGCGATAATTAAATTCATTATTTGTTAACCTCGCCGTCACCTAGTTAGCAATTAGCCTTTACCAATCTAAGAAATCATTAGACAGCAGGCTTCTTTGGCGTGCCTATTTTTGCTCTCTGTACGTAACTTAGAAAGGTGGAGCATGTCCTCGGCTCCAGCGAATACTAGTTCGTCGACCGGGACCACATCATCTGAGCAATCGAGCTCCTCAGATAAGTGGTGGCACCTCTTCTTCGGCGGGCTTCTCGCAATCAACATCGTAATTTTTGTCTTCTGGGCTTATGACTTTGTGGGCCCGCAGGCAAATACGGCAATCCTTCTGATTACCATCGCGTTCGCCGTCTTCATGGCGTTCAACATCGGCGGTAACGACGTTGCTAACTCCTTCGGTACTTCAGTCGGTGCCGGCACCCTGAGCATGAAGCAGGCGCTTGTTGTCGCTTCAGTCTTTGAGGTTTCGGGCGCCGTCCTCGCTGGTGGCGAGGTTACTGACACCGTCCGTTCCGGCATTGTGGACCTGAACGCAATCCACGGTTTGGACCCGATGGAGTTCGCCTTCATCATGATGTCCGCGCTTCTCGGCGCGGCAGTGTGGCTCCTCGTTGCCACCCGCATGGGTTGGCCAGTCTCCACTACCCACTCCATCGTCGGCGGTATCGTCGGTGCCGCACTGACGGTCGGTTTCATCACCGGCAAGGGTGGCTGGAGCATGGTCCAGTGGGATCAGATTGGTCAGATCGCCGTTTCCTGGGTCCTCTCTCCGCTCCTCGGCGGTTTGGTCGCGTTCCTCCTGTTCGGCGGCATTAAGAACTCGATTCTCGTCTACAACGACAAGGCTTCCAAGCAGCTGCAGGCCATCCACCAGGAAAAGGCGGACCTCAAGGCGCAGCACCGCGACGACTTCGAAAAGCTCCCTGAGCACGATCAGATCTCGTACACCAACGCGATGCTTCGCGACGCTACGACGATGCGTGACAACGACTGGACTCCGGATGACCTGGAGTCTGAGTACTTCCGCAAGCTCGTCCACATCGAATCCAAGGTTGATGATGTCCGCGCTCACCGTGCGCTGGAAGCTTGGGTTCCGGGTCTAGCAGCCCTGGGCTCTATTGTCATCTCCGCGATGATGCTGTTCAAGGGTCTGAAGAACCTTCACCTAGGGCTTTCCAGCCTGGACAACTTCCTGATTATGGGCATGATCGCCACCGCAGTGTGGCTTGCCGTTTACATCTTCGCGCGTACTTTGAAGCGTCAGGATTTGGATCGTTCCACCTTCCTGCTGTTCAGCTGGATGCAGGTCTTCACCGCTGCTGCGTTCGCTTTCTCCCACGGCTCGAACGACATCGCTAACGCGCTTGGCCCGTTCGTGGCAATTCTGGATGTTCTCCGTACCAACGAGATCTCTTCCGAGTCTGGTGTCCCGCTGGCAGTCATGACCACCATGGGTGTCGCTCTCATCTCCGGTCTGTGGTTTATCGGCCGCTTCGTTATCAAGACCGTCGGATCCGGCCTGACTGAGATTCACCCAGCATCGGGTTTTGCCGCAGAGCTTTCCGCTGCTGTGGTCGTTATGATTGCTTCCCTGCTGGGTCTGCCGGTTTCCTCCACCCACATTCTGATTGGTGCCGTTCTCGGTGTCGGTATCGTTAACCGTGCCGCTAACTGGAACCTGATGAAGCCGATTGGTTTGGCCTGGGTTATTACCCTTCCGGCCGCTGCAGGTATCTCGGCAATCACCGTTTCCATCCTCCGCGTCGTCTTCGGCTAAGCCCACAAAAGCACGCCACTTTTACCCCGGCGGTCACTTTCTAGTGACCACCGGGGTATTTTTACGTCTGGCGCTATCCAAGTAAGTTTGGCGCTATCCAAGTAACAAGTAATCTGAGGCCTACAGAATTTCGGCGTATCCTATAGGCCACCATGACTGCCCCAAGAAAACCTTTTACTCGCGCAGATAAATCCATTCGGGAATCAAGCTCCGACATCGAGATTCAACATCTCGGCCTTGTCGACTACGAAGAGACCTGGCACCTACAGGCAGACCTTGCTGCCAAGCGTGCGAAAGACCTAATTCCAGATCAGGTTCTCGTGCTTGAGCACCCGAGTCTTTACACAGCAGGAAAGCGCACCCAGCCGGAGGACCGTCCTACCAATGGGTTGCCGGTCGTCGATGTCGACCGCGGTGGCCGCATCACCTGGCACGGCCCGGGCCAGCTTGTGATGTATCCCATCATCAAGCTCGCTCAGCCGGTCGATGTGGTGGACTACGTCCGCAGACTGGAAGAAGCCCTCATTCAAACCGTTCGCCGAGCCGGCATCGCGGCTGCTGGCCGCATCGATGGCCGCTCGGGGGTATGGGTTCCCGCATCAAACGGACTGAGCGACCGAAAGATTGCGGCACTGGGAATCCGCGTGACCCATGGTGTAACCATGCACGGACTCAGTCTGAACTGCGACAACTCTATGGAGTTCTACAACTACATCATCCCGTGTGGCATCTCCGACGCTGGAGTGACCACCCTATCCCGGGAGCTTGACCGAGATGTTAGCGTGTCAGAGATGACAGAGTCGCTTCTGGCAGATTTGCAAGATGCTTTGGAAGGCCGTTTGACCGTTGCCGACCATTCCTTCGGCTCCGCGCCCGACCCCACGAAGGACCTGCCACACCGGGTGAAGCACAACTCCACCACCGGCATATTCGAGTACTCATCAACAAAAGAGTAGGATGAAACTGTGACTGTTAAGCCAGAAGGACGTAAGTTACTGCGCGTCGAGGCACGAAATGCCGAGACCCCTATCGAGAACAAGCCCCGGTGGATTCGCAACCAGGTTCGTCCGGGCCCCAGCTACAAGGACATGAAAAACCGTGTCTCGGGTGCCTCTTTGCACACGGTCTGTCAGGAGGCTGGCTGCCCGAACATTCACGAATGTTGGGAAGACCGCGAGGCCACCTTCCTCATCGGCGGCGATAAGTGCACCCGCCGCTGCGACTTCTGCCAGATTAACTCAGCCAAGCCCGACCCATTGGATAAGGATGAGCCGCGTCGTGTTGCGGAATCCGTCCGCGAGATGGGTCTTCGTTACGCCACTATCACCGGTGTCGCCCGCGACGATCTGCCCGACGGTGCATCCTGGCTCTACGCTGAGACCTGCCGCCAGATCCACGAACTCAACCCGAATACCGGAGTCGAGCTCCTTGTCGATGACTTCCGTGGCGACGAATCTGCAGCACAGCAGGTATTCGACGCCAAGCCCGAGGTTTTCGCCCACAACTTGGAAACGGTGCCGCGCATCTTCAAGCGCATCCGTCCCGCATTCCGCTACGAGCGTTCCTTGGAACTCATCACTCGCGCTCGCGAAGCTGGGCTAGTTACCAAGTCCAACCTCATCCTGGGCATGGGCGAATCCTACGACGAGATCATCTCCGCTATGCAGGATTTGCACGATGCCGGCTGCGATATTCTGACGATCACTCAGTACCTCCGCCCCACTCCACTGCACCATCCAATTGAACGTTGGGTTAAGCCGGAGGAGTTCGTCAAACTCTCCAAGACCGCTGAAGAGATGGGCTTTGCCGGCGTCATGTCCGGCCCGCTGGTCCGCTCTTCCTACCGCGCTGGCCGACTCTACGCCCGTGCACTGGCGCACCGCGGTCAGGAACTGCCTGCGCATCTGTCCGCGCTTGCCGACGACAACGACAACAACCTCGCGCTTCAGGAAGCCTCGACTCTGCTTGACCGCTATGGCGCATCGGAGGATACGCCAGTCACTTCGGCTATTCCGGCTTCCTAGAGGCCGACGGCCGCAGCGCCGTCGTAAAGCGAAACGGCGCTACGGCGCGGTCTATTGCCTAAAACTACATCGCATGCCCTAAAGTTGGTGATTATGGCGACCAATGATGCGAAAGAAATGAAGAAGGCGAACCGCGCCGCCAAGCGCGCTCAGCGTAAGCAGACTCGTAGCCAGATGTGGCAGGCGTTTAAGCTGCAGCGCTCGCGGGACAACAAGCTCGTGCCTTACATGGCGCTGGGCTTCTTCGGTCCAATTATCCTGCTGTTACTGCTTGGTCTGCTCATTGGTGGAGTCTGGCCCTGGATTCTGACGATTATTGGTATCTCGATCGGCTTTATGGTCGCGATGTACATCTTCTCTAAGCGTCTTGAGGCGTCCTTCTACACAGAGGCGGAAGGCCAGGCCGGCGCTGCAGCGTGGACGCTGGACAATATGCGTCAGGGCGTTGGCTATGTCTGGCACGTCAAGACCGGTGTTGTCGCTAATCAGCACATGGATGCTGTTCACCGTGTTATTGGTAACGCCGGTGTTGTGCTGGTCGGTGAAGGTGATCCGAACCGCGTCAAGCAGATGATTGCTCGTGAGAAGAAGTCGCTGGCACGCATTGCGGGCGAAGCGCCGATTTACGACATGATTGCTGGTAGCGACGAGGGCCAGGTCCCGCCGAAGAAGCTGCAGCGCGAACTCATGCGTTTGCCGCGCAACCTGAATAAGGATCAGGCCAACGCTCTGAATGAGCGCATCCAGTCGATGGACCGTATTCGCGATGCGCGCGCGAACATGCCCAAGGGTCCAATGCCGAAGGGCGCTAACCCACAGGCCGGCATGAACCGTCGTGCGCGCCGTGCCGCCAATCGCGGCAAGAAGCACTAGAGGTTTTAGCTAGGTTTCACCAGGGTCGGTTGCTCGGGCAACCCGCCGAGGGGCAATCTAGGTTGAAGCAGAAAAAAGGGGCTTTCGGGCCCCCTTTTTTTTGTGCTTTAAAGCTTTAAAACGATGCCTAAAGCCATGTCTTCACACACAGTTATTGATGTCTTGTTGAAGTGATTGCTCTCACTTATCACGCTGTCAGCAAAGGTCGTATCCTTGCTGGAAACAATGCTTAATGAAGATTACTGCTAGTTGTGCCACCATGGGATATGTGCAACTCTTGGCTGAAAATGAACTCTTAGCGCTTCTAGTGATTTTGTTTCTTGGCCTGGCAATTGGCCAGATCAAGATCTTCGGCTTCAAGCTTGGCGTGGCTGCCGTCCTCTTCGTCGGCCTTATCCTCGCGACTATTGAGCCGGAAATTCAAATCTCCCCGTTGATTTACATCGTGGGCCTGGCATTATTCGTCTACACCATCGGGTTGGAGGCGGGCCCCGAGTTCTTCAGCTCGTTACGCTCGCGCGGTATCAAGCACAACCTGTTCGGCATTGGTGTGCTCGCAGTTGTCACTATCGAGTCTTTCTTGCTGATCAAGTTTTTGCCTATCGACCCGGTGGAGGGCGCAGGCGCCTTCACAGGCGCCCTGACCAACACCCCGGCTATGGCCGCAATCGTCGATGCTCTTCCTAGCCTCATTTCGGATAAGGGCGAGCTGGCCGCTGCCCACGATATGCCGGTGATTGGTTACTCCCTGGCCTACCCAATCGGCGTGCTGGCAGTGATTGCCTCTATCGGTATTATGTCGAAGGTCTTCCGCGTCGATCACGACCAGGAAGCTATTGACGCAGGTGTCGCCGCGCTTCCGCTACATACTCGGGACATCAAGATTCTCAAGGACGACCTGCCTTCCATCACTGACCTTCCGTCGAAGTTCGGTTTGGACATCACGGTTTCGCGCATTGAGTACAAGGGCCACCTCTACATTCCGTCTCCGGGTGACACTGTCTCCGTCGGCGATATTATTTCCGTCGTCGGTACAGAGGAAGAAATTGCTCGTGCCGCCGAGTACATTGGCGAGCTTATGCCGGGTGATCCGACACACGACGGTCGCCTGGACTTCCGTCGCATCTTCGTCTCTGCATCTGACGTGGTCGGTGTCCCCATTGCGGAACTTCAGACTCGCATGGACGGCATAATCATTACGCGTATTCGCCGCGGCGACCACGACATCGTCGCAGAGCCAAACATGCGCCTAGAGCTTGGTGATCGCGTCCGCGTAGTTGCACCGCCAGAGAAAATCAAGGACGCAACAAAGTTCTTCGGCGACTCCTACAAGAAGCTTTCCGACGTCAACCTCTTGCCCCTCACCCTTGGGCTTACGCTGGGTGTCTTGGTGGGTCTCATCAAGATTCCGCTTCCGGGCGGCAGCTCGCTCGCCCTGGGATCCGCTGGTGGTCCACTGGTTGTGGCGCTGATTCTGGGTGCTGTCGGTCGCACTGGCCCGTTGGTCTGGCCTATCCCCTACTCGGCCAACCTGGCGTTCCGCACCATGGGTCTAGCACTGTTCCTGGCAGGTATCGGCACCACTGCCGGTAAGGGATTCCAGGCTGCGTTGTCTGACCCGGCATCACTGACAGTTCTGGGTCTTGCCGCCATCATCGCGTTTAGCTCCGCACTGTTGACCCTCATTGTCGGTCACCGTGTGCTGAAGATTCCATTCGGCCAAACTGCGGGTATCCTCTCGGGCTTGCAGACTCACCCGGCAGTGCTCTCATACGTCAACGACCAGGCCAAGAACGAGTTGCCGGCAATGGGATACACAACGGTGTATCCAATGGCCATGATCATGAAGATTATTCTCGCCCAGGTCCTGGTCGTGTTGGTGCTATAGCGCTAACCCAAAATGACGGCCGTGCCAGTGGCACGGTCGTGCATGCCGCGCATATCCGAGTCGGTGATTGCTGGCGGCAGCAAGAAAAGAGTAAGCAAGCTGCGGAAGAAGGCACGAACAAAGCCAACTCGCTCGCCGGGCTTGTCCACGCGAGCGACACCCATCTTCATCATCCACTGGCCCGGAGTGCGGGCGAACAGCCAAACCGACACCGTACCAATAATGAGGAAGACAACTGGCGAATAGGTCGCAAGGAATGACTGCCAGGCGATAAACGAATCCCCGAACTGGTCAATCTGCGCCTCGCTCGGGCCGAAGAACATCGAAAAAGCGCCGGCAATCATCAAGGAAATAATCCAGTCAATGAGAATGCCGCCGACGCGACGCATCAACGTCGCTTGCGATCCTGGGCCATCGGGGGCAAGACCCAATGCCTGGCCGGGATAGTCCGAGAGCTTGTCCGGATTATCGAACTCTCCCGGAATCTGAGGGCCATCTAGCCAACTGTGCTTTTCTTCCATGTGTTCATAGTCTAATGCAGCAATCCGGCTATCAAATCACGGGCTGGGACAGCCATTCAGCGCGTGCGGGGGTAATCCGGGGGCGATGTTGCGTCGCCTTTTCCATTTTCTTATCAGCACGGGAGCTAAAGGCGCGTCGTAAAGCGTGTGTGACATGAATGCGCAGGGTATTGCCTTGTTTCCACAAATAGATAACCTGCTCCCTATTTGCGTAACCTGTTCCGTATTGGCGAATTTCTCACGCACCATGCCAGAAATTCGTGGTTCTAATTCCAGAATGAATGCGTGGTTCGTTAAGCTTGAAGGCGTCAACCGGCCAGTCCTTGACAGCGCGGCAGGTGCACGAAACATCGTGCAAGAATTCCCTACTGCGTACTAAACAAGGCCAACTAAGGAGACCGCACATGTCCTTCAAAACTCCCGAGGAAGTAGTCGCGTATATCAAGGAAGAGGGCGTCGAGTTCGTCGACGTCCGCTTCACGGATGTTCCCGGCATCGAGCAGCACTTCACCATCCCGGCATCCGCATTTGACGAGGACGCGATGGCCGAAGGCCTGGCATTCGACGGTTCCTCGATTCGTGGTTTCACTTCCATCGACGAGTCCGACATGGCACTGCTGCCCGACCTGAGCACCGCGCGCATTGACCCGTTCCGCAAGGCAAAGACCCTGAACGTCAAGTTCTTCGTCCACGATCCGTTTACCCTCGAGCCGTTCTCCCGCGACCCGCGTAACGTCGCGAAGAAGGCGGAGGAATACCTCATCTCTACCGGCATCGCCGACACCTGCTTCTTCGGCGCTGAGGCGGAGTTTTACATCTTCGACAACGTCAAGTTCGAGACCGACACCAACCGCGGCTTCTACGAAGTTGATTCCATCGAAGGCTGGTGGAACCGCGGCAAGGACCAGAACCCGGACGGCTCTGCAAACCTGGGTTACAAGACCCGTCTGAAGGGCGGCTACTTCCCTACCGCTCCGTACGACCACTACCAGGACCTGCGCGACAAGATGTGCCTGAAGCTCGCTGACGCCGGCTTCGACCTGGAGCGCGCCCACCACGAGGTCGGCACCGGTGGTCAGCAGGAGATCAACTACAAGTTCAACACGATGTTGCACGCTGCAGACGACCTGCAGACCTTCAAGTACATCATCAAGAACACCGCCTGGGAAGAGGGCAAGTCCGTCACCTTTATGCCGAAGCCGCTGGCTGGCGACAACGGCTCGGGCATGCACGCTCACCAGTCGCTGTGGAAGGACGGCAAGCCGCTGTTCCACGATGAGGCCGGTTACGCAGGTCTGTCGGACATCGCTCGCTGGTACATCGGCGGTATCCTTCACCACGCAGGTGCGGTACTGGCCTTCACCAACCCGACCCTGAACTCCTACCACCGCCTGGTCAAGGGCTTCGAGGCTCCGATCAACCTGGTCTACTCGCAGCGCAATCGCTCTGCCGCTGTTCGCATTCCGATCACCGGCTCCAACCCGAAGGCAAAGCGCATCGAGTTCCGCGCCCCGGACCCGTCGGGCAACCCGTACCTTGGCTTCGCTGCCATGATGATGGCCGGACTGGACGGCGTGAAGAACCGCATCGAGCCGCACGCTCCGGTCGACAAGGATCTCTACGAGCTCCCGCCGGAGGAAGCTGCCGACATCCCGCAGGCTCCGACCTCTCTCGAGGCCGCACTCGAGGCCCTGCGCAATGACCACGAGTTCCTGCTCGAGGGCGATGTCTTCACCGAGGACCTCATCCAGACCTACATCGACTACAAGTACGAAAACGAGATCGAACCGGTTCGCCTGCGCCCGACTCCGCAGGAATACGAAATGTACTACGACTGCTAAAGTTTTCGCTTCACGACGGCCACAGCAAGCACCCCCCATTGCTCCTCATGGCCGCCCAACGAGCTTGTTAGATGCCGCCTGACCACAGTTAATGTGGTCAGGCGGTTTTTCATTGCGGTCATGCTGGCTGCGGGCGCCTGGGCCCGCATACGCGCGCGTATGTGAGCACGAATTTGTACGCGGTTCCGGGCCACTCCCCTGAACAGGGTCATACACCACCACAAAAGGGCCGCGACCCCTGCACGAGTAGAGTTGCACACTCTCCGCCCCAGTCTTATCGATGCAATATTCACTTGTCGATGCGCTATAGCGTGGCCATAAGTGAACAGCGCATCGACAAGTGACAGGGTGGGGAGGATACCGTGCGCATAAGTGCCGGACAGCCGTCGATAAGTGACGAAAAATCGTCGATAAGTGCCAGGAAATTGGCCATACGTGCGAGGGTGGCGCTAGGGCGTGTCTCCTAATTGTGGGCCTGTGCTCGAGCATGATTGAGGTGTGTCACAACGGTCTAGATTTACGCAGT
>NZ_JASPJP010000049.1:0-491 GCF_030232615.1 Corynebacterium sp. MSK035 | reverse complement strand
GGTAGGTTCAGGCGGTGAATGCATCACCACTTTCGACCAGGAGAAGTAGTGAAGCAAACCCGCCGAACGAAATACAGTGCCATCAAACCGATTGCGCTTCAACACATCGCCAACGGGGCATCAGCAAGCGCAGTTGGACGTGAGTTAGGGATACCCTCACCAACTGTCAGGCGGTGGGCGCGACAAGCCGGAATTGAGATCCAGCACCAATCGCACTACCCGAAGGTCTCGATGATGCATAAGCATCGCGTGATCTACGAGATGCTTATGGCCGGCTCATATAGTGTTGCCGAGATTGCCGCGCAGGCTGGGGTGTGCACAACCACGGTGTATAACCGGCGGGCTAGTTTAACCACTATGAATACCCGCAGTCGGATAACACCTGGTGATGTATCTCGTGTTGGCGCTGGTCGGCGGCTAGGGCTGACGGAACGCTTAATTATTGCCGATTGCCTGCGGGCAGGTCATTCGCACCGGCGTATCGCCCAGAT
>NZ_JASPJP010000048.1:0-493 GCF_030232615.1 Corynebacterium sp. MSK035 | reverse complement strand
GCCGATGGTACTGCACTCGGGAGGGTGTGGGAGAGTAGGTCGCCGCCGGCATAATAATCTTGTTTGTGGGTCGTGGTAGCCAGTTCCCGTGTGGGGTTGGGTGCTGCGGCCCACTTTTTGTTACCCACCGGTAAACAGGGTTCAACAGGGGGGGGGCGGTCGGCAGTGGAAGCCGTACTTACCGGTGTCTCGGGAACTTAAGGGAAAAGGGTATTCGGGTTAATGGATACAAGCGTGCCCGCTCAGCGGATCGTCCGGTACTCGCCTTTCGCTGCTTGCCCCAATGCGAGTTACTGACGCCTCTATGGCTATCAGTGGCGGGGCAATGCGAGTTAGTGGCTGCTTTTATGGCAGCGGCTGTGGACTAATTCAAGTTACTGACTGCGTTTATGACAGAAATAGCGCGAAAAATCGCTGGTAGGGTCAGGCGGTCATTGCATCATGGATAACACCAGAGATTACCTCCCGGGGAGTTAACCCGTCGAGCACTACC
>NZ_JASPJP010000047.1:0-500 GCF_030232615.1 Corynebacterium sp. MSK035 | reverse complement strand
CTCATCCCCTCAGTTTTCAACCTAAGTGGGTTCGCGCCTCCACAGAGTCTTACCTCTGCTTCACACTGGCCATGGGTAGATCACCCCGCTTCGGGTCCAGGACATGCCACTAACAACACACTAGTTAGTATTCGCTTTCGCTACGACTACCCCACCAAACGGGTTAACCTCGCGACATGCCGCTGACTCGCAGGCTCATTCTTCAAAAGGCACGCCATCACCCCACAAAAAAGGGCTCTGACGGATTGTAAGCACATGGTTTCAGGTACTATTTCACTCCCCTCCCGGGGTACTTTTCACCATTCCCTCACGGTACTAATCCGCTATCGGTCATAAGCAGGTATTTAGGCTTACCGGGTGGTCCCGGCAGATTCACAGCAGATTCCACGAGCCCGCTGCTACTCGGGCAACACACCAATTGCACGCACGGGTGTTTCACGTACCGGACTCTCACCGTCTACGGCAGGACATTCCAATCCACTTCCGCTACACCCACACAA
>NZ_JASPJP010000046.1:0-594 GCF_030232615.1 Corynebacterium sp. MSK035 | reverse complement strand
CTTGGCTACTACCAGTTCAGGTCCCCAGCATCACACACACCAACCAACCTAAAAGGCTAGTAAACGGCGCGTGTTCAGGTGGGTTAGTATCCCTGATTCACCATGGGCGCGGACACACGGGTACGGGAATATCAACCCGTTATCCATCGACTACGCCTGTCGGCCTCGCCTTAGGTCCCGACTCACCCTGGGAGGATTAACCTGGCCCAGGAACCCTTAGTCATTCGGCGGAGGAGTTTTCCACTCCTCATTCGCTACTCATGCCTGCATTCTCACTCGCGCACACTCCACACTAGGGTTACCCCAGCGCTTCACAGCAGTCACGCGACGCTCCCCTACCCAACCACCAAAAGATGATTGCCGCGGCTTCGGCGGTGTACTTGAGCCCCACTACATTGTCGGCGCAGAACCACTCGACCAGTGAGCTATTACGCACTCTTTCAAGGATGGCTGCTTCTAAGCCAACCTCCTGGTTGTCTTCGCGATCCCACATCCTTTTCCACTTAGCACACCCTTAGGGGCCTTAGCCGGCGATCTGGGCTGTTTCCCTCTCGACTACGAAGCTTATCCCCCGCAGTCTCACTGCCGTGCTCT
>NZ_JASPJP010000045.1:0-635 GCF_030232615.1 Corynebacterium sp. MSK035 | reverse complement strand
TACCCGTGGCCGGTTATTCAGCAATGCTTCCGCCTCGGCGACCTCTTGGTCGGTGACATCGGTAAAGTTGGTGCCTTTGGGGAAATAAAACCGGATATCCCGGTTCATCCGCTCATTGCTACCTCGCTGCCACGGCGAATGCGGATCGGCGAAAAACACCTGGATATTCTCCGCGACAGAAAACTCCGTGTGTTTGGCAAACTCCACTCCCTGATCCCAGGTCAACGTCGAAATCGTGGTGTCCATCGACTCTTTGAGCCGACGAATCATCCGTACCATCACCTCATTGACACTGGCGGCAGTATGGTCAGTGCCGAGTCTGCCGAGCAGCACAAACCTGCTGCGGCGTTCCACCAACGTCGCTAAAGCACTGGTGCCATCTGCGCCAATAATCAAATCGCCTTCCCAATGACCGGGTACCGCACGATCATTGGCTTCGGCTGGGCGAAGTGAAATATTGGCATCATGAGTCCAGCGTTTTCCACGTGGCTTGGGCACCCCTGCGAGAAGCGAGCGGGGTTTACGCCCTGGCCGGGTAGTCCGGCAGGACTTTTCAAACACAAGTTCTTTGCGCAAGCTGCCTGCCCCTTGTACGTAAAGGGCCTGGTAAATCGACTCGTGGCTAATAGTCATGG
>NZ_JASPJP010000044.1:0-795 GCF_030232615.1 Corynebacterium sp. MSK035 | reverse complement strand
AGCTATTCTTTGGTGATTTGTGGTGTGTGGTCTGGGGTTATGGTGGCATGCGGACACACTTTTCTTTACTTAACCCGGCGTCGGCGTGGGTAATGGACAAAAAGTGTGTCTGACTCTCAAGATGGTGACTGGTGAGAAGCCAAAAACTACGGGCTGCAAATGTGAAACTGTATGAGTTTATGACACTTTCAGGCCATTTTTCGGGCCATTTTTGTCATAAACGTAGTCAGTAACTCGCATCGCCCCAACGCCGCCAGCCATAAACGTAGTCAGTAACTCGCATCAGTGACACTGGGGGAGAGGGGGGGGCTTTACCCGGGTTTGGTGGGGAGAGCTTTTGCCACAGTCTAGGTTGCCCCGAGACCCGGGGCTGGATGTCAGTTTTCAACTTAAAATATCTGCCATGAACTGGCGATTTGCTTATGTTCAGCGCTGTTCTGTAGAGTAACAACTCGTGCACAGCGCTGGTAATCCAGAAAGTTGAGCACGGCATTTAAGGCCCTGTGGCGCAGTTGGTTAGCGCGCCGCCCTGTCACGGCGGAGGTCGCGGGTTCAAGTCCCGTCAGGGTCGCCACTTGATTAATTTCAAGTCTGGCCAGATAGCTCAGTCGGTAGAGCGTCCGCCTGAAAAGTGGAAGGTCAGCGGTTCGATCCCGCTTCTGGCCACAATTAATCCCCAGTCCGAAAACGGGCTGGGGATTCTTTGTTTTACCAGGTGTTTGTGGGTTAAACGACAAAATGTGTGTCTGGCTCGGCGTGTCGCGCGGGGGTTAGATTTGGCCTTTCTGGATGCCG
>NZ_JASPJP010000043.1:0-877 GCF_030232615.1 Corynebacterium sp. MSK035 | reverse complement strand
GGGTTAAGTAAAGAAAAGTGTGTCCGCATGCCACCATAACCCCAGACCACACACCACAAATCACCAAAGAATAGCTCCCCGAAAGCTATTACCCACACCATCCCGCACCTCCGGCCACATTTGTGCTAACCGCACACCGGTTGGATTAAAGGATGACCACCAACCGCCCCAGCTGCCCACTATGCGGCAACAACACAAAGAAAAACGGCACCACCAGCAAATCAACCACCCGTTGGCGCTGCACCCACTGCGGACACTCCTTTACCCGCAACACCCAAACCCACAACAAAAACACCGCCACCATGGCTTTGTTCATCCAATGGGCCACCGGCACCCAATCTCTAACCACCTTCGCCGCACACCATGGCGTAACCAGGCAAACCATGCACCACCGATTCCGATGGTGCTGGTGGATCATCCCCACACCCACCATCGACTCATTCCGCATCCATGACCAAATCTTCCTCGACGCGACCTATCTAAAGTCCGGATGCCTCCTGATCGCAGCCAGTAAAACCCACGTCATCAACTGGACCTGGGCCAGACACGAAACCACCGCCGCCTACACCGAACTCCTACGCCCCATTGCCGCACCACTAATCGCAGTCACAGACGGCGGACAAGGTGCCCAATCAGCCATCCACCACTGCTGGCCAACAACACGCATCCAACGCTGCCTCGTCCACGCCCAACGAACAGTCCGCCGCCACACCACCAGCAACCCCCGCACCGATGCCGGCAAAACCCTCTACCGCCTAGCCCTGAAACTCACTCGCATCACCGACCTTGACCAAGCATCCACATGGGTCGCCCACCTGCACGAATTCGACCACACCTACCGGGAATGGATGAACGAGAAAACCACCATCAAAGACCC
>NZ_JASPJP010000042.1:0-973 GCF_030232615.1 Corynebacterium sp. MSK035 | reverse complement strand
CTAGGGCGTGTCTCCTAATTGTGGGCCTGTGCTCGAGCATGATTGAGGTGTGTCACAACGGTCTAGATTTACGCAGTTCACGAATGCACAGTGGGAGCGAGTTGAACCACTTCTGCCAACGAATGAGGGCCGTAAAGGCCGCCCGTTTGGTGATAGCCGCCGCGTTGTAGAGGGCATCATCTACCGGTACCGCACCGGAATCCCGTGGCGAGATCTCCCCGACCGGTATGGTCCCTGGCAGACGGTGTGGAAGCGGCATCGCCGCTACGCAACCGACGGCACCTGGGACCGCGTATTCGCGCACATCCTCGCCGAGGCCGATGCAGTGGGCGACATTGACTGGAACGTGTCAATCGACGCGACGATCAACCGTGCTCATCAGCACGGTACGAACCTGCCGCGCCCTGATCAGGACACAGGGGGCTCTATCGAATTACAAGAATCTGCCGTTATGCGAGATTGAACCGGCAGGTCACGGGATCGGGAGATCACGCGGAGGGTTGAGCACGAAGGTACATTTTGCTGTCGAGGGGCATGGCCGGCCGCTGTCGATTGTGGTGACGGGCGGGCAACGCCATGATGGCGCGATGTTGCAGGAAGTCCTCGGCGATATTCGGGTCCCGAGAATTGGGTGCGGGCAGGCGCGGACGCGCCCTGATGCGTTGCTTGCTGATCGCGGGTACACGTCACGGGTGAACCGCGCGTATCTGCGTGAGCGCGGCATCGCCGCGGTGATTCCGGAGAAGTCTAATGAGATCGCTGCCAGGAAGCGTAAGGGTCGTGCTGGCGGGCGACCGCCCGGGTTTGATGCGGAGCTGTACAAAGACCGCAACGTGGTCGAGCGGGCCTTTGGGTTGATGAAGCAGTGGCGCGGGCTTGCGACGCGTTATGACAAGCTCGCGGTCACGTATCGCGCGGGAGTGGTGCTTGCGGCGATTCTGGTCTGGTTACGCATATAAGAGACACGCCCTAG
>NZ_JASPJP010000041.1:0-1116 GCF_030232615.1 Corynebacterium sp. MSK035 | reverse complement strand
AGCTATTCTTTGGTGATTTGTGGTGTGTGGTCTGGGGTTATGGTGGCATGCGGACACACTTTTCTTTACTTAACCCTACTTCTCCCGCTTGTGGTAGCCCATCCGTGGCTTGAAGCCCGCCGGGTGCTTAAGCTGCGCCACTGCATCGGCGACTATCAAGCGGAAGCGTGGCTTCATCGGTGGCATCTGTGAGATCTGGAACCATCCGACATCAGTGGATTCATCATCAGCGACATAGGGGACGTCGTCGCCAACAACACTGCAGCGCATGGAGATATCCAGATATGAGGAAACATCGCCGTTGAGGTGTTCGATAGGGCCAACGGCGCCAGTTCCAAGCAGGGCCTCAACTGTGACATCGAGTCCCGTTTCTTCCTTTACCTCTCGCACGGCGGCGTCGTGAGGCTGCTCGTCCGGGTCGATAATTCCGGTGACTGGGGTCCATTCACCATTATCGGAGCGACGAACCAGCAAGACCTCGGGCAAGGCGTACATCGGTGCATTCGGCGGAACATCGCGAATGACGATAGCCGTGACACCGGGGAACCAGAGCGGAGCGTGGCCCACTTTTTCACGGAGCTGAACAATGAAATCCGGAATTGCCATAATTGCGAGCTTATCTGAGTACTAGTAGCGTCCGCGGAAATAGTAAGAAACTCCAGTTCAACCGTGGATTTTGGGAAAAGGGTACTTATCCTCTATAGTTCTTTACGTTGCCAAGAGCGCGCGCAATTGCAATGTTCATACACTGCAGATGTACGCGGAATATGCCATTGAGTGGCCAACTCTTTGCAGCGTTAAGTCGGGCTCCCATCGTCTAGAGGCCTAGGACTCCGCCCTTTCACGGCGGCAACACGGGTTCGAATCCCGTTGGGAGTACCACTAAAAATCATGATGGCCCTGTGGCGCAGTTGGTTAGCGCGCCGCCCTGTCACGGCGGAGGTCGCGGGTTCAAGTCCCGTCAGGGTCGCAATTCTAAACGCCAGTTCCGGTTGGAGCTGGCGTTTTTTGCTTTTGGTTAGTGGTGCGCTGGGCGTCGGGGGTTAAGTAAAGAAAAGTGTGTCTTTTCCGGGCGTGTTGCGGTTATTTGATCCAGCCTTTTTGGATGCCGAGGTT
>NZ_JASPJP010000040.1:0-1388 GCF_030232615.1 Corynebacterium sp. MSK035 | reverse complement strand
GGGTTAAACGACAAAATGTGTGTCTGGCTCGGCGTGTCGCGCGGGGGTTAGATTTGGCCTTTCTGGATGCCGATTGAGTGGGTGTAGTCGGTGTCGATAGCGTTGTCGTAGAGGGCTGGTCGTCCTGTTTCGTGGTCGGCTTGGTTCTCGTGTTGGGTCAGGGTGGAAACTTTGGCGAGTTGGTCCTGGCCCCAGTTGGACTGCCTGGCGATTCGTGCTGGATCGTCGGGCAGTTCGGTTTTTAAGTAGAGCCACCAATCCAGCATTCGGCGTTGTCGTTCGCCTGATCTGCCGCGGTGTGTTCTGGCAAGTAGTTTGATCTGGGAGTTGATGCCGCCTTCAAGGCTGTTGGTGGTGGATTTAATCCGGTTTTTCTCCAGCACACCTTCTGGTGGGGTGAGGTAGACAAACAGCAGTTCGGAGCGCCAGAGGTGGTTGAGGCTGTTGTAGGCCTTGCGCACGTTGTGATGTGTCCACGTGCGGGTCCATGTACCTGTTTTAGGGTCTTTGACCGTGGTTTTCTCGTCCATCCAGGAACGGTAGATCGTGGAGAATTCGTGCAGTTGTGCACCCCATGCTGCTGCTTGGTCCAGGGTGGTGATCCGGGTCAGTTTCAGCGCCAGTCGGTAGATGGTGCGCCCGGCATCAGTCCGGGGCCGTGAGGTGGTGTAGCGGCGTACAACGCGTTGGGCGTGGACGAGGCAACGCTGGATTTTCGTGGTGGGCCAGCACTTTTTGATCGCGCTAAACGCTCCCTGGCCGCCATCGATAACGGCGATAAGTGGGGCTTCGATGCGCTCGAGAAGTCGTTGGTAGTCGCGCGTGGTTTCGTGTTTGCACCAGTGCCAGGCGATGACATGGTCGATAGTTGCGGCAATGATCAAACAGCCGCCGGCGGTATATGTGCCGTCTAGAAACACCTGGTCGTAAACCCGCCCGATATGTCCGATGGTGGGATCTGGTACGTCAACGAGCCAGAAGGGTTCGAAGCGGCGTTGCAGTGTGCGCGGTGAGCATCCCACACGACTGGCAACGGTATCGAGGCTGGCGCCAGTGGTCAGGTGGTCAATGAAGGCGGCAAAAACCGTGGAATTGGTGATGTCGCTGCGGCGCTTCACACTCGACGCGCCGCAGTGTTTGCATCGCCACCTCGTAGTTCCTTTGCTGGTAGTGCCGTTGCGTTTCATCTCATCGCCGCAGTGGCAGCGTGGTTGGTTCTTTGACATTGCGACACCACACCACGCCGCGTGTAGCACATCACTGCTGCCACACCGCGGATTTACCGTCCCGGAGCCAAATATATGCTCCCGGAGCATATATTTCTCTGAAACCTAGAGGTCAACCACTACAAATCACCGAATCCAGACACACTTTCTGTCGTTTAACCC
>NZ_JASPJP010000003.1:137305-223122 GCF_030232615.1 Corynebacterium sp. MSK035 | reverse complement strand
AAGGCACCAACTTTACCGATGTCACCGACCAAGAGGTCGCCGAGGCGGAAGCATTGCTGAATAACCGGCCACGGGTAGTGCTCGACGGGTTAACTCCCCGGGAGGTAATCTCTGGTGTTATCCATGATGCAATGACCGCCTGACCCTACCGCCCGAAAAATAGCCTGAAGGTGTCATAAACTTGCACAGTTTCACATCTGCAGCCCGTAACTTTTGGGGTTGTCAGTTTCGGTTCGCCTGTTGTGTTACTTAACCCGCATGTTCAACGTTGGACATGAAAAAGCTCCCCGCGCAGGGGAGCTTTTTTAATGGAGCTAGGACGCGGCGAAGGCGGGGCGCACAGTGGGCAGCGGGCGTTTCTCTTCCTTTAATGCCCAGGCCATCACGAACGCAGAGATTACGGTGATGATTGAGGCAAAGATCGGCACAGCCGGCCAGGGGGCGCCCGGTACGGAGTCGGTCACGTCCAGCAGATAGCTAAAGAGGAAGAGCGTGACCAGGGCCAGGCCAATGGTGATCGATCCTGCACGAGTGCCCTTCGCGCCGGCGACGGTGCCGACTGCGGTGCTCGCCACGGTAGCCATGAGGAAGCTCAAGAAGACGCACAGCGCGGTGAGCAGAACTGTGGTGTAGTTCTGCCCGGAATCCTCAATCATGTACAGCTCCCCGTTAGTGTCCGGAAACAGGGCCGGTCCGGAGGTGACAATGAAGCTATCGAATCCGCGGTAGTAACCGGACTTGTTCTGTTCGATGACCATCGCCGTGACGATGAAGGCGGTAGCCACCAACGATGTGCCCAAGATTGCGATGATTGCGGAGCGTACCCAGCGGGAGGTGCTCACGCCGTAGTCGCGCAGGGTGACCGAACGCCGGGCTGTGATGAGGAAGAGGATGCCCAGCGCGATAATGCCAAGCAAGGTGTTGCCGGTTCCGCTGCCTACGAGCATGCGCCCGAAGGCCGAGTACAGGATGGCCACGGCGGCAACACCGAGGAAGGTTTTCTTGTTGGTCGCGATGAAAGCTCCGGTGCTCATTTCTTGCTCCGTTCGATGTAGGAGGAGGTGCTTGCGAGGTCGATGAGGGCCGCGGGGTCGAGGTAGCTCACCTCAACGCCGAGGGCGCGGGCATGCGCAGCGGCAGACGAACTGAGCTCTGTAGCCAGGATTGCCTCGCAGCGCTCGCCGAGGGTTTTCTTAGCGAGCACTGGGCCGGCCACCTGCGCCACGAGATCCGTAGGGCCGCGCAGCACCGGATGGCTAGCGCGCAGCTTATCGACGTCATAGGGCCCGTACGCATCCTGCTTGTGGATGACAATCAAGGTGTCCACTAGGCCGGCTAGATCCTGGGAGTGCTGCGAGGTGACCACAATGTCGGCCGATTCGGCCGAGTCGATAAGCATGCCGCGCAATGTGGCGCGGTGCTCGACATCGAGGCCGTTGAAGGGCTCGTCGAAAAGCAATGCTTCCTTGCCCGATGCCAGGGTGGCAGCGGCGATGAGCAGCTGGCGCTGGCCCAGGCTGAGCTTTTTGATAGGGGTGTCAGCGGGGAAATCGAGGAGGGACTCCGCGTGGGGCACATCGAGCTGATCCCAGCCGGTGCGCAGGATCTGGAAATATTCGCGCGGGGTGGCACCGAAGACCTGGGTGTCGGGTGCAGCCTTCGCCAGGGCCGCCGTAGGCATCTGCGCGAGGGTACGCAGGTAGTAAGTCTTGCCGGCGCCGTTGGGGCCAATCACGCCGTAGATACTCATTTCTCCTCCTCCAGCATGGCGATGATGTTGTGGAGCGTGAGGCCGAGAATGCCGGCCTCCGCTTTTAATGGCTCGATGTAGGTGCGCTGGAACGCTTCACGACGCTCAGCGCGAATGCGCTCACGGGCATCTGGAGTGACAAACATTCCGAGTCCTCTTTTCTTCTCCACAAGCCCCACCATCGACAGTTCCGTCATGGCCTTGGCGGCCGTGGTTGGGTTGACCTGATAAAACTCCGAGAGCTCCTTGGTTGAAGGGGCACGATCCTCAGCCGAGAGCTCCCCGGACAAAATCATTGATTTCAGATCCTCGGCGATCTGGACGTAGATGGGCCGAGGGTCCGCCTCCTTCGCCTGCATATACACCTCCGTGGTTTATGGGTATACCACCTAGGTCATAAACCTAAGGCAGAAGAAAGGGACCCGTCAAGGCCCCATCGGAGGAATCGGAAACGATTCCACCGGACTTTTCTCGATATGACATTATGTAAACCGTGAGTGATTCTCTGCAACGCAACGATTCGAACTCCCCTACTGCCAGCTCTCCGCACAACGGAGACGACAGCACCAACCACGACGGATACATCAACCCGCTGCGCGACCCGCAGGATAAACGCTTGCCGCGTATTGCGGGTCCGGGCGGCATGGTGATTTTCGGAGTGACGGGCGATCTGGCCCGAAAGAAGCTTCTGCCTGCCATTTACGATCTGGCCAACCGCGGTCTGCTGCCTGCCTCCTTCGCGTTAGTTGGCTACGGTCGTCGCGAATGGTCGAAACAGGACTTTGAGGATTATGTGCGCACCGCAGTGGAACAGGGCGCCCGCACAGACTTCCGTGAGAGTGTCTGGCAGCGCCTGGCTGAGGGCATTCACTTTGTCACCGGTACCTTCACCGATGACGAGGCCTTCGATCGCCTGGCCGCACAACTTGAGGAGCTCGATCGCTCCCGCGGCACCGCTGGCAACTGGGCCTACTACCTGTCCATTCCGCCAGCTAACTTCCCCGATGTCTGTCATCAGCTCGATCGTTCGGGGCTGGCGCAGTCGGGCGAGGATTATTGGCGTCGCGTGATTATTGAGAAGCCATTCGGACACGACCTAGCCTCCGCTCAGGAACTCAACCGGATTGTGAACTCGGTCTTCCCAGAAGACGCTGTGTTCCGCATCGACCACTACCTGGGCAAGGAAACCGTCCAGAACATTCTGGCCATGCGTTTTGCCAACCAGTTGTTCGATCCGATGTGGAATTCTCACTACATTGACCACGTCCAGATCACCATGGCCGAGGACATTGGTTTGGGCGGTCGCGCTGGCTACTACGACGGTATTGGTGCAGCTCGTGACGTGATTCAGAACCACCTACTCCAGCTCCTGGCGCTGGTGGCAATGGAAGAGCCCATCGCCTTTACCCCGGAAGAGCTGCAAGCGGAAAAGATCAAGGTTCTGCGTGCCGTCGAGCCAGTGCGTCCGTTTTCGAAATACACCGCGCGTGGCCAGTACACGGCGGATTGGCAGGGCAGCAACTTCGTGCCGGGGCTGCGCGATGAGGATGGCTTCGACCCCGAATCCACGACCGAGACCTACGCCGCCTGTACGCTGCAGATCAACTCCCGTCGCTGGGCCGGTGTCCCCTTCTACCTGCGCACCGGCAAGCGCCTCGGCCGCCGCGTCACTGAAATTGCGCTGGTCTTTAAGTCCGCACCTCACCTGCCCTTCGCAGAGACAATGACTGCCGCTCTCGGCCAGAACGCAATGGTCATCCGTGTTCAGCCAGACGAGGGCGTGCTCATGCGCTTCGGCTCGAAGGTCCCGGGCTCGGCCATGGAGGTGCGCGATGTCAACATGGACTTCTCCTACTCCGAGGTGTTTACCGAGCAGTCGCCAGAGGCCTACGAGCGCCTGATTCTGGATGCGCTTCTCGACGAGGCCAGCCTCTTCCCCACCAACGAGGAAGTCGAGCTGTCCTGGAAGATTCTTGACCCCATCATCGAGTACTGGGCCAAGCGCGGTCGTCCCGAGGGCTACCCCGCAGGTTCGTGGGGGCCTTCCTCCGCCGACCACATGCTCGAGCGCGACGGTCGCGCTTGGCGACGGCCATAGGTTGCCGACCTCTCAGTTCTTAAGAATTTTCTGACAGAAAGAACACTTTCATGATTGTCAATTTGCCAGACACTGACACCGCGAGCATTGCTCGTCAGTTGGTGCAGCTTCGAGAGCAGGGCGGCATCGTCACCACGGGCCGTGTCCTCACCCTGATTGTTTTGGCCAAAAGCGAAGACGACCTGGAAAACATTATCTCCACGGTCAACTCCGTTTCCCGCGAGCACCCATCCCGTGTGCTGGTATTGGTCTCCGATGATCCACGCCTGGACAATCGCCTCGACGCGGAACTCCGCGTCGGTGGTGATGCCGGTGCCGCTGAGATCGTCGTTATGCACATGTCCGGAGAGATTGGTCAGCACCACAGCTCTGTGGTGACTCCCCTGCTGCTGCCGGATACGCCGGTCGTGGCGTGGTGGCCGTCTGAGGCGCCGCAGGTCCCAGCGGCGACACCAATCGGCCGAATTGCCCAGCGCCGTATCACCGATTCACTCTGTGACCCGAATAGCAACGCTATCTACACGCGCCGTACGGGCTACACGCCCGGCGATTCCGACCTGAGCTGGTCGCGGCTGACGAACTGGCGCGGTGTGTTGGCATCCGCTTTCGACTTGCCGCCGCATTCGCCGGTGACCTCCGTGTCCATCTACGGCCCACAGGACTCGCCATCGGTCGAGGTCGCCGCCGGATGGTTGGCAGATCGCCTGGGGCTGCCGGTCAACCGTTACTCCACCGGTGAGAAGAAGATTCCGGTGGACGAAAAGGGCCGCGCCAAGCCACCGGTGACCTCCGTCGCCTTTGAGCGTGAAAATGGCCAGACTTTGCGCATCGATATTGAAAGCGCCACCACTGCATCGGTCACCAACGGAGAAAAACCCCCGTTCAAGGTCGCAGTATCGCGTCCAACACGCTCCGAATGTTTGGCAGAGGAGCTGCGTCACCTCGACCACGATACTGCCTACGGACGTGCCCTGCGTGGCCTCAGCCAGATTCACACGGTGGGAATGCAACCTCCGACGTCTACAACAACTAGCTTCGCTAACGAACCAGGAGTCTCTGACAAGTGACCACCGATAACGCGTCGAATACCGTCCCTGCCCCTCAGTTCCACCGCGCCGCTGACCAGGCGGGCATCGTCGAGGCTGCACGTCAGCGCTTCATCGATGCGGTTGTCGCCGTCCAACATGGCAACGCCTCTCCGGTCACCGATGACGGTTTCGTACGCGTCGTTCTCACCGGTGGCGGCGCGGGTACCGCTTTGCTCAGTGCGCTTGCCGACGATTCCGGAGACATCGACTGGAACCGAGTCCTGGTGTTCTTCGGAGATGAACGCTTTGTCGCTGCCGACTCGGCAGATCGCAATGCGTTGGCTGCTCGTAAGCGTCTCTTGTCCCCTGTCGGCGTGCCGGAGGAAAACATCTTCGAGTTTGCCGCTGCCGACAGCGGCGTGACCACCACGGAGGCCGCCGAAAGCTACGAAGCTATCGTTCGTCAGAAGGCTCCAAATGGCTTTGACCTTCACCTTCTTGGTATGGGCGGAGAGGGACACATCAACTCGGTTTTCCCACATACCGCAGCGCTGGCTGAGCAGGAACGCTTGGTCGTGGACGTGCATAACTGCCCGAAGCCACCGCCGACCCGCATCACGTTGACGATGCCGGCCATCGCCAGCTCTCAGCGTGTGTGGCTACTTGTAGCGGGCGGCGAAAAGGCTGAGGCAATTGCAGCTATCGCTCAGCAGGACGACCCAGCGCAGTGGCCGGCGGCCGGGGTTCGCGGTGTTCAGGAAACCGTTGTCTTTGTTGACGATGCTGCGGCTGCACAGCTCTAGGCTTCCGCTTCACCGCTAACAGCCCAGAAACAGCAAATTCCCGTCGATAAGCGAAATGCTATCGACGGGAATTTTTATTGCTTAAAGGCCTGCGGTGGGGCGTGCTGCGTGCGGAACCTACCAGCCGAAGGTATTGAACAGCAGCAACAGGACAATGCAGAGCAACCAGATAATCACGGTCACGATAGTGACGCGGTCAAGGTTCTTCTCCACCACAGTCGAACCGGACAGATTCGACTGCATGCCGCCACCAAAGAGGCTGGACAGTCCGCCACCCTTACCCTTGTGGAGCAGGATGAACAGCGTCATCAGGATTGATGTGATGACCAGGACAATCTGAATGGCGAGGTACACGCGCACTTCCTTTTGAAACGTCGCTTCTTTAAGAACTCCAACTATACTAGCGCAATTGCTCCGCTGGCTAGGTATCCCTAGCCGTATCCCTAGACGAATTCCTAGCCGGAGTTGCGCAGTGCAGTTGCCAGACCATTCATGGTCAGCTGAATGCCCCGACGCACCTTGTCGCGGTTATCGCCAGCACGGTAGCGACGCAGCATCTCCAGCTGGATGATGTTCAGCGGCATGAGGTATGGGAAGCGCATGTCCACCGAGCGCCTGAGCAGCGGATTGTCTTCAAGCAGGTCCTTGTACCCGGTTACCTTCAGGAACATATTCAGCGTCAGGTCGAACTCAGCCTTGATGATGCTGTAGATGCGCTCACCGTCGGCCTTATTTTCGCACAGGCTAGCGTAGGCGCGCGCCAGGTTCAGGTCAGCCTTGGACATCACCTGCGCCATGTTCGACAGCACCGAGTTGAAGAACGGCCAGTCCTCGTTGAGCTGACGGAGTTCGGCTAGGCGGGAACCGTCTTCGTCCTCGCCGATCCACTCCTGCAGTGCAGAGCCGACACCAAACCAGCCCGGCACCATAGAACGCTGCTGCGACCAGGACAGTACCCACGGAATTGCGCGCAGGTCAGAAATGGTCTGGGTCTGCTTGCGTGAGGTCGGACGCGAACCGATGTTCAGGCTGCCGATCTCATCGACCGGGGTCGACGACGTGAAGAAGTCAATAAAGCCCGGGTCCTCGTGCATGAGCTTCGAGTAGGCCTCGCGAGACAGGTCGGAAATCTCCGACATAATCTCGTGGGCGCGAGCCGGGTTCTTCAGATCATCGACGTCGAGCAGAGTCGACTCAATCGTTGCCGAAACCAGCGCGGCGAGGTTCCTGCGTGCCGCTGCAGGGTGACCGTACTTGGCAGAGATAATCTCGCCCTGCTCGGTGATACGCACCGACCCCTGGACTGCGCCGGAAGGCTGCGCCAGGATTGCCTCGTAGGACGGACCGCCACCACGGCCGACAGTACCTCCGCGGCCGTGGAAGAGACGCAGGCGAATGTCGTTGTCCTTCGCGGCTGCCACGATTGCGACCTCCGCGTCGTAAAGCGCCCAGTTTGCAGCGAAGTACCCGCCATCCTTGTTGGAGTCAGAGTAGCCAAGCATGACTTCCTGCAGATCTCCGCGTGCGGACACGTATGCGCGGTAGACCGGAATGTCCCACGCAGCACGCAGCACGTCGGCACCAGCCTGCAGGTCTTCGATGGTTTCGAACAGCGGAATGACGTCAACAGAACCGGTCGGCTGGGAGCCATTCGGGCGAATCAGACCGACTTCCTTGAGCAGAATCATCGGCTCCAGCAGGTCGGAGACCGATGTACACATCGAAATGATGCAGTGCGGTACCGCGTCGTGACCGTACTTGCGCACCGCACGAGATGCCGCACGCATAATGCCTAGCTCGCGAGCCGTAGCTTCGGAAAGATCTGCGGAAGTCGAAACCAGCGGACGGGAGGACTGCAGTTCCTTGGTCAGCAGTTCGACCTTGTCGGCTTCCTTCAATCCCGCGTAGTTGCCCACCACACCGGCAGCGGAGAACAGCTCGGTGAGGATTTCCTCATGAGAGTCCGAATTCTGGCGGATATCAATCGAGTACAGGTGGAAACCAAATACTTCGACTGAATCAATCAGATCGCGCAGGCGGTGATCGGCGATGAGGTCATCGTGGCTGGACCGCAGTGAGTCGTCGATAATCGAGAGCTCTTCAAGTAGCTCCTCGGCGCTGTCATACGGAGTGAATTCCGACCAGTCGCCCTCGATGATGGACTCGTCGAAGAAGTTCACCGCTGTTGCCGCCACGCGGCCGCGGATACCGTGAACCGCACGACGGTACGGCTCATCTTCGCGGTTTGGTACGTCATTGTGGCCGCGCCTGGCCAAGCCGACCAAATCTACGGTGACCTTGGTCAGGCGGTCGCTGAGACTGAGCTCGCGCTCCAGCAGGTGCAACTGCGAGAAGTAGTGACGCAGGATCGTACCCGCTGCCCTATCGGAGGCGTAGCGCAGCGTCTCCTCCGTCACGTATGGGTTGCCGTCGTGGTCACCGCCGATCCACGAACCCATGCGAATGGTTGGATTAGCCGGCAGCTTGTCGCCGCCGAGCTGACGCAAGTGCTTGACGACGTCTCGGTTAATCTGTGGCACAGCTTCCAGCAGAGAAAGCTGGTAGTAGCGAAGACCAACCTCGACCTCGTCGCGAATATCCGGGCGATTCATGCGAATCAGAGCCGTTTGCCACAGCGTAAGGATACGGCGACGGATATCGGCATCAATCTCAGCAAGTCGGTCCGCGGTACGTGCATTCAACGGGGCTGCCTGGATCTCGTGGCGGCGACGCATTGCGGCCGTGATGTGCTTCTGCACATCGAACACTGTGCGACGACGAGTTTCCGTTGGGTGTGCGGTCAGAACCGGGACGACCTCAATGTGGTCCATCATGTCCGCAATCGCGCCGCCGGAAACCTTGGCGTCGCGAAGCTTCTGCCATGTTGCCTCCAGCGTGGAGTCCTGCGGTGGATCGCCAGCATCGAGAGATGCCTCGATGCCCAGCTCCTCGTGCAAATCCTCAGCGAGGTTGGCCAAAAGTGCGAAGTGCGTGAAAGCACGGATGACAGGGCTTGCCTCGGCTGGGTCAATATCGCGGAAGAGGCCGGTGAGCTTCTCGATGTCGCCATCGCCACGATGGAGTTCGAAGGCTGCACGGCGAGCATTTTCGACCAGGTTAAAGACCTCGTCACCCTCTTGCTCGCGGATTACCTGCCCAAGAATTCGACCCAGGTGGCGAATATCCTCCCAGAGCAAGTCCTGCTGCTTCGCGGTAGCGGTCGATGAGGATTGCTCATTGCTTGCAGTGTGTCGGTCAGTGTCACCATGTACTTGTTCGTTCATTGAGCACGTCCTTTGAAAATTGCCGGGCATTCCAAGTGGAAAGCCTCGGGAAATGTATCGCGCTAAAACATTGCCAGTCGGTGTGCCTGGATTGAGTCCGCCTAAAGGCAATAACCCCGAATCGGTTTTATGAGAATCAATAAAACCAATCCGGGGTCGCGCATGGCGCCTATCTTATCAGTTGTTCTGAATTTATATGCACTTAGGCGTTCTGAGCGGCATCTGCAGCAAGTGCGCAGAGCTTCGCGAATGCTTCACCGTCGAGCGAAGCGCCACCGACGAGGCCGCCGTCGACGTCGGGCTTGCCGACGATCTCAGCGACGTTCTCGGCCTTGACGGAACCACCGTAGAGGATGCGCATCTCCTTTGCGATGTTCTCGTCCGCAATTTCTGCGACGGTCTCGCGGATAGCTGCACAGACTTCCTGCGCGTCTGCAGCCGATGCGACCTTACCGGTGCCGATAGCCCAGACAGGCTCGTAAGCGATGACGGTCTTGGCCAGCTCAGCGTTGGTCAGGTTAGCCAGGGAGCCCTTGACCTGAGAGACAACGTACTCGACGTGCTCTTCGGCCTCTCGGACCTCCAGCGGCTCGCCGACACAGACGATTGGGTTCATGCCCTCGCGCAGTGCTGCCTTGGCCTTCTTTGCGACCAGCTCATCGTCCTCTGCGTGCATATCGCGACGCTCGGAGTGACCGACGACGACCCAGGTGCAGCCGAGCTTTGCCAGCATCGATGCGGAAATCTCGCCGGTGTAAGCGCCGGACTCGTGGACTGAGACATCCTGCGCGCCGTAAGTGACGCCGAGCTTATCGCCCTCAACCAGAGTCTGGACCGAACGCAGGTCGGTAAACGGCGGGATGACAGCGACGTCAACCTTGTCGTAGTACTCCTTTGGCAGAGCGAACGCGAGTTTCTGCACCACACCGATAGCTTCGAGATGGTTCAGGTTCATCTTCCAGTTACCAGCAATAAATGGTGTACGTGCCATAGTGGTGGAATTCACTTCCCTATCAATTAGCGGATTTTTAAGCGATGAAAATCCGGTGGTGGAAAAATCTTAGTCTTCCAGGACGGAGACGCCCGGCAGAGTCTTACCCTCGAGGAACTCCAGCGAAGCGCCACCACCAGTGGAGATGTGGCTGAAGCCGTCCTCGTTCAACCCCAGAGTACGTACTGCTGCTGCGGAGTCGCCGCCACCGACGACGGAGAAGCAACCGTTGTTAGTGGTGGCATCGATGATGGCCTGTGCAACCTCGCGGGTACCAGCTGCGAAAGCCTCCATCTCGAACACGCCCATCGGACCGTTCCAGAACACAGTCTTGGACTCAGCCAGCACCTTGCCGAATGCCTCAGCGGAAGCCGATCCGATGTCCAGGCCCATCCAGCCTTCCGGAATCTCGGTGGCATCGACGACCTTGTTTTCAGCGTCAGCAGCGAACTTGTCGGCCACGACTACGTCGGTTGGCAGAACAATCTTTTCGCCGTAGCGGTCCAGCAGATCCTTACAGGTGTCAATCATCTCTTCCTGCAGCAGGGACGCACCAACGTCGTAGCCCTTGGCAGCCAGGAAGGTGAAGCACATGCCGCCGCCGATGACCAGGGAGTCAACCTTCGGCGCGAGAGCCTCAATAACGCCCAGCTTGTCGGAAACCTTGGAACCGCCGAGCACGACGGTGTACGGCTTCTCCGGGGTCTCTGCGACCTTGCGCAGAACTTCAAGCTCTGCCTGAACCAGGTTGCCGGCGTAGTGCGGCAGCTTCTTAGCGACGTCGAAGACGGAAGCCTGGGCGCGGTGAACAACACCGAAACCGTCGGAAACAAATGCTCCGTCCGGAACAAGTGCGGCCAGCTCGGCTGCGAATTCGGCGCGTTCTGCCTCGTCCTTGGAGGTCTCGCGCGGATCGAAGCGGACGTTCTCCAACAGGAGTACATCGCCCTCGGTCAGACCATTTGCGCGCTCGTGCGCGTCCTCACCGGAGACATCACCGGCGAGCGCGACGTACTGCTCCAGGCGCTCAGATAGCGCCTCAGCGACCGGGGCCAGGGAGAACTCGGACTTAACCTCGCCCTTCGGGCGACCCAGGTGAGCCATAACAACGACCTTGGCGCCGGCCTCGACAAGCGCGGACAGGGTGGGCAGCGAAGCATCGATTCGACCCGGATCGGTGATAACGCCGTCCTTCAACGGAACGTTAAAGTCGGAGCGGACGAGGACGTAACGGCCTTCAATACCTTCGTTGATCAGGTCTTTGACAGTCTTAACAGTCATCTCAATGAAATCCTTGTGAAAGTGTGTAAAAAACGGGCCGTGGGTGGCGTGCCCTACTCAGGCGCAACCACCCCGGCCCGTTCGGGGTCTGGGATTAACCAGGTGAGTTATTAGAGGCGCTCACCGACGTAGACAGCCAGGTCGACGAGGCGGTTGGAGTAGCCCCACTCGTTGTCGTACCAGGAGACAACCTTGACCTGATCGCCGATGACCTTGGTCAGCGGTGCGTCGAAGATCGAGGAACGCGGGTCGCCCTCGATGTCCTTGGAAACGATTGGGTCCTCGTTGTAGCCCAGAACACCCTTGAGCTCGCCCTCAGCAGCTTCCTTGATGGCAGCATTGACGGACTCGACGGTGACCTCGCTCTTCGCAGTGAAGGTCAGGTCGGTGACAGAGCCGGTCGGGGTCGGAACACGCAGTGCGTAGCCGTCCAGCAGACCCTTGAGCTGCGGCAGAACCAGAGCGACTGCCTTTGCAGCACCGGTGGAGGTCGGAACAATGTTCAGTGCAGCAGCGCGGGCGCGACGCAGGTCCTTGTGCGGAGCGTCGTGCAGACGCTGGTCACCGGTGTATGCGTGGATGGTGGTCATGAGACCGCGCTCGATGCCGAACTTGTCGTCCAGGACCTTAGCCATCGGAGCCAGGCAGTTGGTGGTGCAAGAAGCGTTCGAAATGATGTTGTGCTTCTCCGGGTCGTAGTCAGTGTGGTTAACACCGACAACGAAGGTTGCGTCTTCGTTCTTAGCCGGAGCGGAGATGATGACCTTCTTGGCGCCAGCCTCGATGTGAGCCTTGGCAGCGTTGGCATCGGTGAAGAAACCGGTGGACTCAATGACGATGTCGACCTCGTGCTTGCCCCACGGCAGGTCCTTCGGGTCGCGCTCAGCGTATGCCGCGATGCGCTTGCCGTTGACGGTGAGGGACTCATCGTCGTAGGTGACCTCTGCGTCAAGCTTGCCCATGATGGAGTCGTACTTGAGCAGGTGAGCCAGGGTCTTGTTATCAGTGAGGTCGTTTACAGCAACGACTTCCAGGTCAGCGCCCGCAGCGAGCAGGGAGCGGAAGAAGTTGCGGCCAATGCGACCAAAACCGTTAATACCTACACGAACCGTCACAATAATCTCCTTAATGGATTGGCGAATCGATGCCACTTGTCAGGGCGCTGATTGCGCTCCAACAGGTTCACTACAGAAGTGTACGTTGGGTTTTTCATTCGCGCAGCGGTGGTTTGGTGCGAAAATCCCAAATAAACGGAGATTTATCAAAAATTACGCACCTGACTAGGCATAACAGGTGCTTTACTCGTCAACTTCTTTGTCAAAAAGTTCGTCTGTAACGACTGCAGTTGTGGGGGGAATTCCGAGTTCGTTTGCTCTTTTGTCCGCCATGGAGAGCAAACGGCGGATACGTCCTGCGACGGCGTCCTTGGTCATTGGCGGATTTGCCAGCTGCCCAAGTTCTTCCAGTGAAGCCTGCTTGTGCTCGATGCGCAGCTGTCCTGCAGACACCAAATGGTCTGGTACATCGTCACCGAGAATCTCTAAAGCACGCTCTACTCGCGCTGCTGCAATAACGGCCGCACGAGCCGAGCGCCGCAGGTTGGCATCGTCGAAGTTTGCCAAACGAGTGGCCGTCGCTCGCACTTCACGACGCATTCGCTGTTCTTCCCACTGCAGGCGAGTAGTCTGGGCTCCCATTCGCGTCAGCAGCGCACCGATTGCATCGCCCTCCCGGATGATTACACGATCGCCACCGCGGGTTTTATTCTCCTTGCTCTTAGCCGTAATTCCGAGCCTACGAGCACATCCCACCAATGCAAGTGCCGCTTCAGCAGAGGGAGCAGTGACCTCCAAAGCTGAGGAACGGCCCGGCTCAGTCAGCGAACCATGTGCCAAAAAAGCACCCCGCCATGCAGCTTCTTGATCAATCTTCTGCCCCATAATCAGCTTGCGTGGTAGCCCACGTACGGGACGTCCCGCAGAGTCAATCAGGCCAGTTTGCCTAACGACGAGTTCCGCGCCATCAGTTACCCGCACGATGTACTTCGAGGTCTTTCGCAAGCCACCGGGAGACAAGACATTGAGGCTGGCTTTGACATCGTAGAGTTCGGCCAGCATGGAGCGTAGGCGGCGTGCGACAGCGCCGGAATCCAACTCAGCCTCCAGCACAATCGAACCTGCCACCAGGTGGAGTCCTCCTGCGAAGCGGAACAGGGTCGAAATCTCCGCTGCCTGAGCGCTTTCCTGCGAAACTGACACGCGGGCTAGTTCGTCTTTGACCTTCGCCGTCAATGCCACGATGCTGTCCATCCTCATTTCATGTGTACGAGCTGGGTTTGGGCCTGGTTAATTTAGGTGAAATTAACCCCATTTGAGCTTTAGCAATAAACCTCAAGGATAGTATCCGGAACCAATCGAGTGGCAATTAGTTGATTGCCTGCTGCATCCCCGCAGGAGAATGCATAAAAACCCTCGATTGACAGGACGCTTTAGAGGAACTGACGAAGTGCGACAGCTAGCTTCTCCGGCGAATGTCGACCTGTCAAAGCTCCGTGGTCATCAACTTCTTGCACATCGGCGAAGACAACCTGCGCGTCTAGGCTATCCGCCGCTCGCTGCAGGTATTCTCGTTCGGTATCCGCGAGCGGCGTGTTGTCGTCGACAAGCACGTAATTGAGCTTCAAGTTAGGTGCATGCTGCGTGAGCATATGGATGTGCCGTTCGGAAGAAAAACCGGCGGTCTCCCCCGGCTCGGCGACAAGATTCAGCACCACGACGGTTGTGGCATTGGTTTCTTGCAGAGCATCCCGCAGCCCGGGCACCTGAAGATGTGGCAGAACCGAAGTAAACCACGAACCCGGACCCAGCGTCACCAAATCGGCATTGAGGATAGCTTCAATGGCCTCCTCGGATGCCGGCGGAGTCTCAGGAATCAGCCGGATTCGGCGCACCTGGCCAGGTGTCGTGGCCACTGCGACCTGGCCACGGACCTGACGCACAACGCGAGCATCCTGCTCCAAGCCAACGACTTCGGCCTCAATCTCTAGCGGGATCGGCGACATGGGCACGACGCGACCCCGGATTTGCAGCAACCGGCCAATTTCGTCAAGCGCGTCGACTTCATTTCCCATCACACTGGTGAGGCCAGCGATAATCAGATTGCCAATCGCATGCCCTGCCAGTGCGCCAGTTCCGCCAAAGCGGTGCTGCAGTGTCTTTTCCCACAGATCGCCTTTTTCCGTATCTGCGGAAAGCGCGGCGAGTGCCATGCGAAGGTCTCCAGGGGGAATCTGCCCCAGCTCACGACGAAGGCGACCCGAAGATCCGCCGTCGTCGGCAACTGTGACCACCGCTGTGACATGGTCCGCAACCTGACGGTCAGCTCTCAGCGTGGCAAATAGACCATGACCGCCACCCAGACTGGTAATTGATGTCAATTTCTACACCTCCACGAAAACCGCTAGTTGCGGTCAATATCGCGGTGGACGACGTTGACGTTGATCCCGGAAACTCCCTCGAGCTTCTTAGCCAGCGCCTCCGACATGGCCACACTTCGGTGATGGCCTCCGGTGCATCCCACAGCGATAGTCATAAAACCCTTGCCCTCACGGCGGTACCCGGGCAAAACCAATTCAATCAAGTTTGTGACGTTGTCCAAAAACCCCTGAGACTCAGGTTGGGACAGCACGTAGTCGGCCACGGCTTTGTTGGTACCGCGGCCCGCACGCAGCTCAGGTACCCAATAGGGATTGGGGAGAAAACGGACGTCGAAAAGCATGTCGGCATCGCGCGGCGCACCGTGCTTAAACCCAAAAGATTCGATGGTGATCTGCTGAATCTTACTAGCGGTATCCGACAACTGATGCTCTAACTCACGGCGCAAATCGTGCACGCTCATGTCAGAAGTATCCACTACTAAATCCGACATGCCCTTTATTGGCAGCAACATCTGACGTTCAGCGGCAATACCCTGTGAAAGCGTGCCATTTTCCTGCAGCGGATGGGTGCGGCGGACAGAGTCGTAGCGGGCGATGAGGGTGTCGTCGTTGGCATCAAAGAAGATGACATAGGGCTGGCGCCCCTCATTGCGGAGTCCGTCGAGCACCTCCCCCAAACTGCCGGCGAACGCGCGCGAGCGCACGTCGGTGACGATAGCGAGGCGCTCTACTGGAGAGTCCGCCTCAAACGACAACTCGACCATGCGCATAATTAACTCCGGTGGCAGGTTGTCTGCGACATACCAGCCCATCTCCTCCAAGACGCTGGCGGCCGTATTGCGTCCGGAACCGGACATGCCGGTAATCAACACAAGTGACTTTTCAGCCTGAGGGGAATAACCCGAAGTAATCATGCCATCACTCTAATACAATTCCGCCCAACCGCTCTCGGTTTTACTAGCGGAAGTAAACCCCCTAGCACTGTTTCAAGTGCGGTTTTAGCCACTTGTTTACCTACTTCTACGCCTACTCTCCCGGACCGACATCCGAGTTTGGATCTGACGGCTTCTCGTCTGGATGGAGGTAATCGTAAACAGTTTTCGCGAGCATCGGCCCGAAACCAGCCACTTCTTCGATCTGCTCGACGCTGGCCTTCTTCAGCGCCGCAACGGAACCAAAGTGCTTGACCAACTCACTGCGGCGTGCTGGCCCCAGCCCCTTAATGCCATCAAGCACCGAAGAACGCATGCGTTTAGAGCGCTGCTGGCGGTGATAATTAATGGCAAAGCGGTGCGCCTCATCACGAATTCGCTGAATAAGGTACATCGCCTCCGAATTGCGCGGCAGAATGAGTGGCTCATCATCGTCGGGAATCCACAGCTCTTCTAAGCGCTTGGCAATCCCCACCAACGTCACATCGGTGACCTCGAGTTCATCGAGGACCGCCTGTGCGGCTGCGACCTGCGGTGCACCACCGTCGACGATGAACAACTGTGGCGGGTAGGCAAACTTGCGGTTACTCCGCGACTGCTCATCGACGGCATCAGTCGTCTCTTCGACGAACATCTCGCTTGCATCATCGGGCATGGCGAGCTTGTCCTCGTTATGGCGCAGAAAACGACGGCGCACCACCTCAGCGATAGAACCGACGTCGTCCGAGCGACCGTCACCCGCTGCATCTTTGATTCGGTAGCGGCGGTAGTCGGACTTCTTGGGCAATCCATCCTCGAAGACCACCAACGAGGCCACCACATCGGTGCCCTGAATATGCGAGATGTCAGTGCACTCGATGCGCAGCGGCGCTTCATCCATAAATAGCGCGTCCTGGAGTTCGGAGAGAGCCTGCGATCGAGTAGTTAGATCTCCACTTCGCTTTAGCTTGTGCTGGCGTAGCGCTTCAGCTGCATTTTTCTGCACGGTCTCCATGAGCGTCCGCTTGTCACCGCGTTGTGGGACGCGAATATCTACATTGGTGCCACGAATATCGGTCAAAAATGCAGTAACCTCGTCAAGATCGTCGGGCGTGGCCTGAACGAGAATTTCGCGTGGCACAACCTGGGCGGCAGTGGTTGATTCATCGCCGTCGACATCCGCGTGCTTGGCGGCGTCGCCATAGAACTGTGTCAGGAACTGCGTTAGCAGCCCACCCAAGCTGGGGTCAGTTTCTCCCTCTCGAAACTCCGTAGTCGCGTACTCGCCGGACTTCTCCACTACCCAGCCGCGCTGACCGTAAATACGTCCCGCCCGAACATGGAAAATCTGCACGGCCGCTTCCAGTTCGTCGGTTGCCAGCGCAATAAAGTCGGCATCGGCGGCGTCGGAAAGCACGACTGACTGCCGCTCCATGACCTTGTCGATGGCAGCGAGGTTGTCGCGCAGACTAGCGGCGCGCTCGAAGTCTAACTCGCCGGCAGCTTCCTCCATTTCCTTCTTTAAGCGCCTCGTGACCGGGCCCGTATTTCCCGACATGAAGCTGGTAAAACCACGGACAATTTCGCGGTGTTCCTCGGCACTGACACGGCCGACACAAGGCGCCGAGCATTTGTCGATATAGCCGAGCAAACAGGGCCGCCCCAGGGCTTGCTGCCGGTTGAAGACTCCCTTTGAACAGGTGCGGGCTGGGAAAACTCGTGTAAGCAAGTCGAGCGTTTCTCGGATAGCCCACGCGTGTGAATAAGGCCCGAAATAACGCACGCCCTTCCGGCGCGGTCCTCGGTAGAGAAAGAGCCGCGGGTACAGCTCTCCAACGCTGACGGCCAACATCGGATACGACTTGTCGTCGCGGTACATCACGTTGAACCGCGGATTAAAGCGCTTGATCCAGGTGTACTCCAACTGCAGCGCTTCGACTTCATTGTGGACGACAGTCCACGTCACCTTCGAAGCGGACTGCACCATCTGGCGGGTGCGGGGATGAAGCCGAGTTAAGTCCTGGAAATAGTTAGACAAACGCGCACGGAGATTCTTCGCCTTGCCGACGTAGAGAACGCGCCCGGTTGAATCGAGAAAACGGTACACCCCCGGCTCCGTGGGAATGGTGCCGGGGGCGGGACGGTACTGAGAAGGGTCAGTCACTTACGGTGTCCTTAAAACGTGTCCTTGGGTTAGTCCTCCGGCATGAACTCGTCTTCAAGTTCACGGAACCGGCGAATGTCTTCCACGACGCGGCTGCCGTCGGCCGACTGGATCGCGAGCATCGGCACAAACTCAAAGTCAGGCAGCTCCAAGCGAGCCCAGCGGGACTTCTTTGGAAAACTCAGGCCGTAGATATCGACCCACGGGTAAAACTTCGCATTGAGTAGATTGCGGACTTCCACACCCCTGGCATTGACGCGAACGCGAGCCCGAGTCAGCAGCAGGATTACCCCGGCGATGATCAAACCAATCATTGGGAAAGCCAGCTGGTCGATAGCGGTCACCGAAGCTCCGGTGTTACCAAAGTCCACCACGATACCCATGAAGATATGGATAGCGAAAACCACAACTGCAGCGATAATCGCCCACAGACGCAGCTTTTGCGAGGTGATTTCCAACAGCCATTTGTCTTCGCTACCGGTGTCGACGGCAGTCGAATTGCTGTGGCGTTCGGAGTTACCCATTCTTACTCAGCTCCACCTTCACGAAGGGACTTCAACACTGCGACGGTGTGCAGCGCTGCGGCCATGGCCTCGCGACCCTTATTCTCCGCAGCTCCCTCACCGCCGGCACGATCAATTGCCTGCTGTTCAGTGTTGCAGGTCAACACACCATTGCCAACTGGCGTTTCACAGTCCAGTGCGATCCGCGTCAGGCCCTCAGTCACCGAGTCGCAGACATAGTCGAAGTGCGGCGTACCACCGCGGATAACGCACCCCAGCGCCACCACGGCGTCGTGAGTTCGCGCGAGCTGTTGCACCACAACCGGAATCTCCAGAGCACCGACGACAGTCACATCCGTGACTACAGCGCCGACCTCCTCGGCCTGTGCCAGCGCTTCACGACGAAGCTGCCCAGTAATCTCCTCGTTCCAGTGAGAGGTGACCAGACCGACGGTCACACCAGTGGAATCGGGAACGGAAATTTCAGGAAGACCTGCGCCACTCATCTACTGTGCTCCTTCTGTCGAAATGCCGTGGGTCTCCATGTACTCATCCAACCAAGGGAGCTCATGGCCCATGCGTTCGCGCTTTGTCAACAAGTATTTCAAGTTATCCTCGTTGACCTCAACTGGCACCGGTACCCGGCGGCTCATCTCCAGTCCATAACCACCTAGGCCGGCACGCTTGGTCGGATTGTTCGTCAGCAGCGCCATAGTGGTGACTCCAAGATCCTGCAGGATCTGTGCACCAGTGCCGTACTCACGGGCATCCGACGGCAAACCGAGCGCGAGATTGGCATCAACGGTGTCAGCGCCTTCATCTTGCAGATGGTAGGCCTGCAGCTTCGGCATCAAACCAATGCCTCGGCCTTCGTGACCGCGCATGTAGAGGATGACGCCACGCCCCGCTTCGTGAACCATGCGCATGGAGTTGTGCAGCTGCTGACCGCAGTCGCAGCGGCGAGATCCCAGTGCGTCGCCGGTGAGGCATTCGGAGTGCACACGCACGAGGACGTCCTGACCATCGTTGGAAGACACATCCCCCACAACGAGAGCGACATGCTCGACACCGTCGATAAGGCTCCGGTACCCAATGGCACGGAACTCGCCGTAGTCGGTCGGCAGCTTGGTTTCGACAACGCGTTCAATCAAGTGCTCGTTGTGGCGACGGTATTCGATCAGCTGCTCAATGGAGATCAGCGCTAAATCGTGCTTGTCGCAGAAGCGACGCAGTTCCTCCGCGCGCGCCATACCGGTCGGGTCTTCCTCGGAGACAACCTCACACAGCACGCCGGCAGGACGAAGCCCTGCCAGGCGGGCGAGATCGACCGCAGCCTCGGTGTGGCCGGCACGGACTAGGACGCCTCCATCGCGAGCTCGCAACGGGACCACGTGTCCTGGTCGGGTGAAATCGTGCGGGCTCGACGTGGGGTCAGCGAGAGTACGAATGGTGTTCGCACGATCTGTGGCGGAAATACCGGTCGTACCGGTGTTGGCATCCACGGTCACTGTGTATGCGGTACCGCGGGCATCCTCATTCTCTGACACCATCGGTGGCAGATTCAGACGCTCGCAGTCCTCGGCGGTCAGCGGCGCGCAGATGTAACCAGAGGAATAGCGAACCATAAAGGCAACAAGTTCAGGCGTTGCCTTCTCGGCGGCGAAGATGATGTCGCCCTCGTTCTCACGATCTTCATCGTCGACGACGACCACGGCCTTACCGGCTGCGATGTCCGCAATGGCCCGCTCTACAGAATCGAACTTAATCACAGTCTTGTAGCTTATCTTTCCAACATTTTCTCGACGTACTTGGCTAGCACATCGACTTCCAAATTGACCTTGGCGCCTACCGCGGTCGAACCAATAACGGAGTCCGTCAGCGTCGTCGGTATCAGGCTGACCTCAAAGAACCCCTCGCCTACTGCAGAGACGGTCAACGAAGTACCATCCACGGCAATTGAGCCCTTTTCCACGACATACTTGGAGAGATGCTCCGGCAGCGAAATCCGCACTACTTCCCAGCGCTCCCCTGGCGTGCGCGAAATAACCTCGCCGGTGCCATCGACATGTCCCTGCACGATATGGCCGCCGAGGCGTTGACCGACTGCGGTTGCACGTTCGAGGTTGACCTTGGAGCCGACCTCAACCTGGCCGAGGCTCGACCTAACCAGAGTCTCTTGCATGAGATCAGCGGTAAAGAAATCATCGCCAAACTCCACGACGGTCAAACAAACGCCATTGACAGCAATGGAATCACCGTGGTGCACGTCGTCAAGCACGGTGGTCGCGCGAATGGTCAGAGTAATGGAATCGGCTTCGCGGTGGATTTCGCGAATTTCGCCGAGTTCCTCAACAATTCCCGTAAACATAGTGGTCAGGAAAATCCTTTACCGTTTGTTATAAATTGAAAGATTTTTACAAAATTAACTCTAGCCGGTCTACCCGCGATCTTTGCCACTGCGGAGAGCCGTAATCAAAATGTCATCTCCCAGAGTCTCGACCGCGACGGTACGAAAGCGCGAGATGTCAGTGATGGTGGTCTCATGGTTGGCCGATGTCACCGGCAGACCAGCTCCGAGAAACGCCGGGGCAATGTAAGACTCAATCGCGTCGACAGCATCGGCTTCTAAGAAAGCGCTGGCGAGCCGTGGGCCGCCTTCTACCAGCACGTCAATAAGTCCCATATCCGCCATTGTCTCCAGCGCCACTTCCACATCGTGAGTGCGAATGTGGCGGAAGTTATCGCCGCGGATATTCGCATCGGCGGCGACCTCCGAGGTGCCGATCGCGATGCGCAGGGGTTGCGTTGACAGCTCCTCGCCGTCTGGTGTGCGCGCGGTCAATCGCGGATTGTCAGCGAGCACTGTTCCCGTTCCGACGACAATCGCTTGCCGACGTGCACGATCGATATGTACCCGTGCCCGCGCCTGCTCCCCCGTAATCCACTGCGAGGTGCGGTCGGTAGCGGCGGCGAAACCATCCAGCGTGCCCGCCGTCTTCAGCGTGATGTGTGGGCGCCGAGTGCGCTGCCAGTGTAACCATGGACGCAGATAGCCATCCGCCACACGATTGCGTTGGAACTCCTCGACCACGTCGATTCCCTTGTATCGCAACCACTCGCTGCCGCCAGCGGCCACGGGATTAGGATCGGCGACCGCAAATATGACGCGGGAAACTCCGGCTGCCGCAAGTGCCTCGGTGCACGGTGGTGTACGGCCGATATGATTGCACGGCTCTAGTGTGACCACTGCAGTACCGCCCTGAGCTCGTGCCCCCGCCATTTCTAATGCTTGTGGCTCTGCGTGTCGGCCACCTACCGGCTCAGTTCCGGCCACTCCTACCGCAATCCCTGCGGTATCGAGGATGACGCAACCAATCGGTGGATTGGGATAGGTGGTGCCCCGAACTCGCTGGCCGGCTTCTATGGCCAATGCCATAGCTTGAGCGTCAGTCAGCGGCTGTGCGGAGACGAGATCCGGAAACTGTGCCACCGTGCTTCACCGCCGTCTACTTAGTTGCAGCAGTAGTGGCCAATGCGCGCAGCTCATCGACAGCCGCCGCACGATCATCAGCGCCGAAAACGGCCGACCCTGCAACGAAGGCGTCGCAACCGGCGGCGGCAGCGGATTCGATGGTCTTGGCGGAGATACCACCGTCAATCTCGATCAGAGTATCCAGACCTTCGGCATCAATGCGCTGACGCAGCTTCTCGACCTTGGTTAGCTGATCCGGCATAAAGGACTGGCCCCCGAAACCGGGTTCGACACTCATGACCAGCACCTCGTCGAATTCGGCGAGGTGATCCAGCCACGGCTCAATTGGGGTACCCGGGCGCAGCGAGAACCCGGCCTTCACGCCCTGGGAACGAATGTGGCGTGCCAGTGCGATGGCATCGTCGACGGCTTCCACATGGAAAATAGCGGAGCTCGCCCCCGCCTTAATGTAGGTGTCGACCCACTTCTCCGGGTTCTCAATCATGAGATGGACATCCAAGTACTTGTCCGTCACCGCAGCTACGGCCTCCAGCACCGGAGCGCCGAAGGACAGGTTGGGAACGAAGTGGCCATCCATGACGTCGATATGCAGCCAATCTGCATTGGCTACAGCCTCAACCTCGCGGTCGAGGCGAGCGAAGTCAGCAGCGAGAATGGACGGGGCAATAATTGGTGCGCTCATAACCTCTGAGCCTAGTCGTTCTTGCGCAAAACTGAGAAGAACATCGCATCGGTACCGTGGCGGTGTGGCCACATCTGCACAGATGGATACGGTCCGACATCAGTCATCGGCGCTACCAACTCGTGTGCATTCAGCTCCGTCACCGGCAATTCCGTCACTGCCCTATCGACAATGCCCCTGGTTTCCCGCAGATGCGGAGAACACGTGGAATAGACGATGATGCCACCCGGCCGTGCCAGACGCACAGCTTCACTGAGCAGTTCAAACTGCAGCGCAGTCAAGGAGTTCAGATCGGACGGCGACTTCCGCCAGCGCGCTTCCGGGCGACGGCGAAGCGAGCCCAAACCAGAGCACGGCGCGTCTACCAAAATGCGGTCAAAGCCTGCCTCCAGCCCGGTATCGCGACCATCCGCAACGGTTACAGTCACTGGCAGCCCGGCCGTGGCCTTCTTCACCAGTTCTGCGCGAGTCGCAGATACCTCAACAGCGTCGAGCTTCGCGCCCTCAATAGCTGCGATGCCGCCGATGAAAGCTGACTTACCACCGGGGCCGGAACACAAATCTAACCAGCGGCCGCTGTCTTCACCGGCAACGGGTGCCATGGTGACGGCACGCGCAATGAGCTGAGAACCCTCGTCCTGCACCGCAGCCAAGCCCTGTCGGACCGGCTCCAATTCTCCTGGGGCACCGGAATCCAAGCGCACGCAGTACGGCGACCACGGTCCCTCTTCACCGCCGGTGATCAGTGCCAATTCCTCAGCAGTAATCTCGCCCGGACGAGCGACCAAGTGCACCAACGGGCGCGCATCGTCGGCAGCGAGTGCCTGCTGCAGCTCACCGGCTTGTGCACCGAGTGCGCGGGCAAACTCCATCGCAATCCAGCGCGGGTGGGCATGCTTCATCGCTACGTAGCTAATCGGATCGGTCGCAGGATCCGGCGCGACCTCAGCCACCCATTCGCCTTCGGTCTTCGAGGAAACTTTCCTCAAAATGGCATTGACAAAGCCGCGCGCACCAGGTCCCGCTACCTTCGCCACCGCCCGCACCGAGGTATCGACCGCCGCGTAGGCATCGACGCGCGTACGCAGCAGCTGGTACGTGCCCAGGCGCAACACATCCATCACCGGTCCAGCAATATCGTTTAACGGGCGTGACGACGATGCCTCAATCACGGCATCCAACAGGCCTTCCGCCCGCAGTGTGCCGTACGTCAGCTCCGTTGCAAAAGCAGCATCCCGACCCTTGAGCTTGTGTGCCTTCAGCAACTTGGGCAGCAGCAGGTTCGCGTAAGCATCATTCTCGCGAACGTCGGCTAATACCTTCAGTGCGACCTTGCGCGGCTGGTCGATGCCACCGCGATTGTCCCCACCGCGATTGTCACGGTTACGGTTGCGGTCATTGCGGTTCTGTCCGCCGCGGTTGCCGCGCTGCCGTCCGCCACCGGTGTGGCGGGGTTTGTCGTTGCCCATTTACTCGCAGACCTTTCCACCGGGTTGGCTACCTCGCGCCCAGTCTGACGCATCCATCATCTTCTTACCTTGTGGCTGCACCTTCACCAGCTGCACATAGCCATCGGCACAACGCACGGATACCCGGTGCTTCTCCACTACCAACTCACCCGGCGTGGCGGCTGCCGCCTCCGGAGCAGCTGCCTTTCGCACCTCGTCGACCGCGGCGCTGTCCTCGTCGGAAAGCGGGGTGAGCTCTCCGACCTTCAAACGTGCGCCGTCGAGAGTCGTCCACGCACCAGGGGCAGGAGTAAACGCGCGAGCGCGGCGGTCAAGAAGATGTCGCGGCTGAGTCCAAACGATTCGGGCATCCTCCGGCCCGAACTTAGCGGCGTAGCTGACATCCTGTTCCGGCTGAGCGGTCGGACGCAACGCACCGGCTTCGATGCCGTCCATGGTGGCAGCTAGGAGATCCGCGCCGGAGTATGCCAGACGGGTCAAGAGGTCGTCGGCATTATCAGTCGGGCGAATCGCTTCGGTGGCGGTACCGAAAACTGGTCCGGTATCCAGGCCCTTTTCAATCCGGAAGGTACTGGCACCCGTGACCTCGTCGCCAGCGGCGATAGCTGCCTGCACCGGCGCGGCACCTCGCCAAGAAGGAAGCAGCGAGAAATGCAGATTGACCCAGCCGTGCGTCGGTACATCGAGCAATTCCTCCGGCACGAGATTGCCGTAGGCGACCACCGGGATGCAGTCGGCATTTAGTTCGCGGATCTGCTGTTGGATCTCCCCATCGCGCAAGGTCGTCGGGGTGAGCACGGGAATGTCGTGTTCCAAGGCCAGAGCCTTCACCGGCGAGGGCGAAAGCGACTTGCCGCGGCCACGGCGGGCATCGGGGCGAGTGAGAACAGCGACGATTTCATGACGGGAGTCTTCGAGCAACTTCTTCAGTGCAACGACAGCAGGTTCCGGGGTTCCGGCAAAAATCAGGCGCACAGTAAGTGGATTCCTTCCTGGTGGACCTAGTTGTTCTAGTTAATCTAGTGATGAAACTCGGGGCGCCACACCCAGGGGTCTAGGCGCAGGTGAGTTAACCGCGGTTGAGGAACCAATCCTGCTCACGCAGAGAACGCATCGCAGCCTTTCGCTCGTCGCCCTCGAGACGCTTCAAAAACAGCACACCATCCAGGTGGTCGCTTTCATGCTGCACACAGCGAGCCAGCAAATCATCAGCTTCGAAGCTCACCGGTGTGCCGTGGCGATCCTGGCCAGTAACGCGCACACGTGCGTGTCGAGTCACGGGTCCATTAATACCCGGGATAGATAGGCATCCTTCGATTTCGTGGACAGTCTCGTCGCCGATGGCTTCCCATTCCGGATTGACGATGTGCCCGCGGGTGCCATTGCAGTCGTAGACGAAAACGCGCTGCAGCACGCCGACCTGGTTTGCCGCGAGCCCGACGCCCTGTTGCTCGTCCATCGTGTCGAACATGTCATCAATCAGGTGCGACAGCGTCGCGTCGAAATCAGTGACGGTATCCGCCTTGGACAGCAACACCGGATCGCCGAAAAGACGTACCTCACGAACTGCCATGAACTTAGAGCCTCCAAGAAAACTGGTGTGAATCAAGCGATAACGCGCTCATTTTAGCAGCTAGCCGAAATTAATCGGATCGACGACAACGCGCACCGGCGTCGGGTCCTTCCTGGTCGCTCGAACGACCTGTGCTGCCTTCAACGCCGCTCCCACCGCCCGTGCTTGCCGACGGTCACAGCGCACCAACATCCGCTGAATAGGTGTACCCGGTTCCACGCCTGCTGGTGGTCTGGCGTTGCGGGGAAGGTCTACCGGCCCCAGGATTTCCGCGCCCGATGGAACCTCCAGGGACTCCATGAAGTTACGCAGGCCCTCTTCAGTCCCGTCCACCGCTGCCACGTGAAAGGCCGGAGGCAGAGCGGCGGCTGTACGGTCGGCCAATTCCCTGTTCGCAGCGCCTACCGCGTCCCATGCCAGAAGATCGGCCACAGTCGGGACTGCAGCATCCGCATCGATAACCACTGCCCCTCCTCGCTCCCGCGGTCGCGCAAGCGAGACAGCTCGAGACCAATGCGCATAGGCCTCTTCATGAGCGCGCAAGTCCTGCCGGCCGAGCATCGCCCAAGTGTCCAGCAGCATCACTGCACCGTAGCCCTCCGGCGCATAAGGCTCGGCTCCCGGCGTGGCCACCACGACCCTCGGGCCTTCGGGAATGTCGTCAACAATCCGTTCGCCAGAGGAAGCGACGACTGGGAATGGACTGAAAATACGACCAAACTCTTCCGCCGTACGTTCACTGCCGACCACGACTGGCCGAATCTTGGTGGAACCGCAGCTATGGCAACGGTGGTGGATGTCGATGCGGCCACACCACCGACAGGTCGGCGGCGCCGGATCGTCCGGGTTATCGGACGGTGGAATTCCCAGTGGACCGTTACACCAGCGACAGCGCGCAGGAGCACCACAGGAACGACACGACAATGTCGGTACATATCCCTTGCGGGGTACCTGGACCAGAATCGGAAGCTCTTCGCGCAGCGCGGCTTTTGCCCGTCGAAAAGCGATGGCAGGAAGGCGTCCCCTACTGACGTCATCCGGGTCTTCGGAAGTGTCCGTGGAGGCAATCATCTCCGGCATGGACTCAGCCAAGGCGTCGGCGCCTGCGACCAGATTGTGCGCCCAACCTGAGGAGACCAGCAGCTGCACTTCGGCTGTACGGCTATACGACGCAAAAATGAGAGCGCATCCCTCCTGCGCACTTCGCGTGACCAGCACCTCGCGAGAGTGGACGTAGGGTGCGCGGGGGTCTACGAGGTTGTCATCGCCATCATCGACAATCACTGCTAAACGCAGATTCTGCACTGGGGCGTACGCTGCCGAGCGCGTGCCGACGACTATGCGCCCCTGGCCGTGCAGGATATCCAGGTAGCGGCGATAGCGGGACTCGGGCCCGAGACCAGCCCCGAGAAGAGTGAGCTGACGGGCAGAAATGAGCTCGCGAAAAGCGCTCTCGAAGCGCGCCTGCGTGCGTGCGTCCGGCACAATGATGAGAACACCGCCACCATCGCGGGCGACCGAAACGCTGAGCGCGGCGAGCATGGCTGCCACCTGTTCCCCTGGAACTGGCTGCCACGCTGCGCGTGCCGGGGCGCCCTTGCGGACGGAATCGACAAAGGATTCGCCGAAGACATAGTTGCCCCACGCGGAAAGGTCCGGATCCTCGGTGGCAAGCTTTCCCAATTCCTCCCACGTCGGGGGCATGTTCTCCTTGCGGGCACGTTCGGCCCGTGCATGACGGGTTGGGATGGCGGATCGAATGATGTTTGAGCGTGTTGCGCCGTAATACTCCGCCAGAGAATCCACTAACCGTCGAAGCTGTGGCGGATAGACAACCTCAGAGCTGATGACATCCTTGAGATAGGACAGTTTGCCGTCGTGAGTGGGCGTGGCACAGCGCTCCAGCACCAGCGCATTGACCAATTGGCCGTGGAATCGAATCCGCACCCGGCAACCGACAACCGCTTCCTCCGCTAGCGCGCGCGGAACCAGGTAATCGAAGGGGCGATCCAACTGCGGCAGCCCCAAAAGTGGAAGCACCCGCGCGACAGGCAGCTTCTCAGCTGCGGCGGCGGGTGCGAAAGGGGCGTCGGTCATAGAGTCTTACTCTACTTCCCCACCCCAGGGTCATGCTGGCGGGTGGTGTTTATCCCAGGCCAGCGGCTGCGCGGAGCTCTTCAACACGGTTGAGTTGCTCCCACGGCAGGTCCAAGTCAGTTCGGCCGAAGTGACCGTAGGTGGAGGTCTGCGCATAAATCGGGCGCAGCAAGTCCAGGTCACGAATAATAGCGGCCGGACGAAGGTCGAAGACCTTGTTGATAGCCTCGCGGATGGCGTCGTCTGAAACGTGACCGGTGCCGAAAGAGTCGACGTAAAGGCCTACCGGGCGAGCGCGGCCGATAGCGTAGGCGACCTGAATCTCCAGGCGGTCAGCCAGACCCGCAGCCACGGCATTCTTCGCAACCCAACGGGTGGCATAAGCGCCGGAGCGGTCCACCTTTGACGGGTCCTTACCCGAGAATGCGCCGCCACCGTGGCGAGCCATACCGCCGTAGGTGTCGACGATAATCTTGCGGCCGGTCAGGCCGGCATCGCCCATCGGCCCACCGATTATAAATTGGCCAGACGGGTTGACCAGCAGATTCAATTCTTCGGTAACAAAGCGCTCGCGCAAGTTAGCGTCGTCGAGCACCCAATCGACTACGTGAGTCTTAATCTGCTCGGTAATCCACTCCTGGGTCACATCCGGGTCGTGCTGCGTGGACACCACAACAGTGTCCAAGTACACCGGGTTATTGTCTTCGTCGTAAGCGAAGGTGACCTGAGTCTTACCATCCGGTCGAAGCGATGGGACGATGCCTTCCTTGCGTACCTGCGTCAAGCGGCGAGCCAGGCGGTGTGCCAGCGCAATCGGTAGCGGCATGTACTCCGGAGTTTCGTTGGTAGCGTAGCCGAACATCAGCCCCTGGTCGCCAGCGCCCTTGAGATCTTCTGCTTCGACTTCGCCATCAGAGCTGCGTGCTTCCAGAGAAGTGTGCACACCGTCGTGAATATCTGAGGACTGCTCACCGATCGAAACGGAGACGCCGCAGGTCTTGCCGTCAAAGCCCTTTTCAGAAGAATCGAAACCGATCTCCTTCAGTCGACTCCGGACAATACCGGGGATGTCAACGTAGCTCTTCGTGCGAACTTCGCCAACAACATGGACTAAACCGGTAGTCACCACAGTCTCAACGGCGACCATCGATGCAGAATCCTGCGCGAGCATAGCGTCAAGGATGGAGTCCGAAATCGAGTCGCAAATCTTATCTGGGTGCCCCTCGGTAACAGATTCACTGGAAAACAGCCGAAGATTAGAGGCCACGAGCAGTACAACTTTCTTCTAGATCATTTCCCCACGCCTGCGGTGTCGCTGCGGCGTGGGTTTTCGTTTGATTCGATAATTATAGACCAAGCGGTTCAGTCGCCGTAGTAGGCACCGGCTACTCCGCTGGCTGAGGTTCCTGTCGCAGCTCGGAGACTGCATCCAAAATCGAACCGGCTACCGAGAACTTTGAGCCTCGCGGCACGTCCCACTGCTCGCCATCGAGAGACAGCAACCATCCGACATTGTCCGTCGCACCGAAAGTTTGCCCACCTGAGACGTCGTTACACATGAGCAAATCGCAGCCCTTGCGCACAATTTTCTGCTTCGCAAGCTCGAGTGGCGTCGTCGTCTCGTCGCCGGTCTCAGCCGCAAAGCCCACCATCGTCGTGGTTGCCGGAATCTCGCCCGCTTTACGCCGCTCCACAGTGGTAGCCAGAATGTCAGGGTTTTCTACGAGCTGGATGTTGCTCAAAGCGTCGTCTGCGACGCCCTTCTTCATCTTGGCCCCAGCGGTCGATGCCGGACGGAAGTCGGCGACGGCAGCGGCAAAAATGCAGACATCGGCCAACTTGGAGTGTTCGTGGGCGGCCTTGGCCATCTCCAAAGTGGAATCAACCTTTACAACATTCGCGCCCAGCGGTGTCGGCAACTGATCTGTATGTCCTGCCACCACAGTGACCTGAGCGCCACGCTGTGCTGCCATCTCAGCTAGCGCGAAGCCCTGACGCCCTGAGGAGTGGTTGCCGATAAAACGTACCGGGTCGATAGCCTCACGGGTGCCACCGGCAGTAATCATGAAGCGCACGCCCTCGAAGTCGCGGCGGAAGTGGCGCGGATTCTCGACTGCCGCTAATGCCAGCGAAACTATCTGCTCTGGCTCCGGCAGACGACCTGGACCAGTGTCCTTACCAGTCAAACGGCCATGGGCCGGATCGAGGACAATAGTGCCATGGCGACGAAGAATCGCGACATTATCGCGCGTAGCTGGATGGTTCCACATCTCAGTGTGCATGGCAGGAGCCAGAACCACCGGGCAGGTCGCCACAAGCAAAGTTGCGGTGAGAAGGTCGTCGGCACGCCCGTGTGCGGCACGCGCCATAAAGTCGGCAGTCGCGGGAACCACGACGACGAGGTCGGCCTCCTGCCCCACGCGGACATGCTGAACTTCATCGACTGCGTCAAAAACCGTAGTCGACACCGGGTTCCCCGACAGCGCCTCGAAAGTAGCCGCACCTACAAAATTCAATGCGGACTCGGTGGGAACGACGCGAACATCGTGACCGAGTTCCTTGAAGCCACGAACAACGTGTGCGGCCTTATATGCAGCGATGCCGCCGGCAACCCCGACGACAACCTTTAAACATTCGGATACGTCAGCATTACCGGCGGCATGCATACAGATATCTCCCCTTAAGGAAATGCTCTAGCCCTCAGTGTGGTCCAGCAGACCAGCGTTGATTTCACGAAGAGCGATGGACAGAGGCTTCTCAGCGACCCCCGGAGTAACCAGCGGGCCAACGTACTCCAGCATGCCTTCGTCAATCTGCTGGTAGTAGTCATTAATCTGGCGTGCACGCTTGGCAGCGAAGATAGCCAGAGCGTACTTCGAAGAAGCCTTACCAAGCAGCTCATCGATCGGCGGATTGGTAATACCAATTGGCGGGTCGAACACTGCCTCGGTGGCGGTATTTTCCTGGGTCACGAGAAATCTTTCCTCAATAGAACGTGAGTTACTGGGGTGACAATAGAAACCGTCGGAGCAATAGAAACACCATTGCTTGGAAACGATTTCTACTATCGATGATGTGGAGTCGCCCTGTTACTTGCCAGTAGTCAGCGCCTGAGCGATGGCCGCCACAGCATCATCGACATTGTCGTTGACAACAACCTGATCGAATTCGTGCTGAGCATCCATTTCCACTCGCGCGGTTTCCAGGCGACGCTTGACTTGCGCCTCGGTTTCCGTGCCACGACCAGTGAGCCTGCTGACGAGAATCTCCCAGCTTGGCGGAGCCAAGAACAGCAGGTGAGCATTCGGCGCTACCTTACGGATGGAGCGGGCTCCCGCCAGATCCACCTCAACGAGTACCGGACGTCCCTCGGCGAGAGCTTTATCCACCGGGCCACGCGGCGTACCAGAACGCTGCAGACCACCGTGGATTTCAGCCCACTCGAGCATCTCTCCTGCATCAATATGCTGTTGGAACTTCTCCGGGGTCACGAAGAAATAGTCGCGGCCATCGACCTCACCCGGCCGTGCGGCGCGGGTGGTCATGGAAACGCTGAAGTACAGTCCGGGAACCTCGGCACGGAGCCGACTGACAACAGTGGATTTTCCCACACCGGCAGGGCCGGCAAGGACTACCAGCTGACCGTTTTCATTCCCGGCCACTGCGACTAGTCCTCCACTGCGTAGCCGAAGCGCTCCAGCAGAGCGCGACGCTGACGGTCACCCAGACCACGCAGGCGTCGGGTCTGAGCAATCTCCAGGTCATTCATGATGTCCTGTGCCTTGACCTTGCCGACCTTCGGCAGAGCCTCGAGCAGAGCGGAGACCTTCATCTTGCCGATGATCTCGTTCTCGTCAGCCTGCTTGAGAACCTCTGGCAGGTCGATAGCGCCACGCTTCAGCTTGTCCTTGAGCTCTGCGCGTACCTTGCGGGCCTGAGCTGCCTTCTCGAGTGCTGCTGCACGCTGCTCCGGGGTCAACTGCGGAAGGGCCACGTGTTCCTCCGTAAAAATAGATTGGTTAGCTTCTTATTTACTTGCACGAGCCTCGCGTCCACCAAGGGCAGGCAACGACACCGTGCTTAACGATTGGAGACCGTACCGCACTTACCGGTTGTTGAGGCAAATGCTGACGGGGTGTCGATAAAAATGACACCAGGGCTTTATCCGCCCCACCTTTCGGTCGTGGTCAACCAACTCCGGCGATTGTAGCACCGTTTGCCCAGGAGAATGGAAATTGACCACGGTTTTTGTACGAAATCTCCCAGGAATCGTCACAGTAACTTGCCTATACCTACTCCGCCGCCACCTGAGGCTCATTAGGAAAATCTCGGCAGCTAGGTACGGAAGAAGCCCGCAGGGCCACCTGTTCTATGAGGTGGCCCTGCGGGCCTCAGCCAATTCGTCGATTCGCTGCTACCTCTCGGATAGGAACGGAGCCGCAGCTTCAATAGTTGCGCGCCGCAGCGCAGCAGGATCAGGCCCAGCGGAGAGGATCGCACGCGAAACATTCGGCAGTGCAAGACCCTTGGATTCCCCTGCCAGACGATCTACATCGGCCGGGGTTCCACCCTGAGCTCCCACACCGGGCATGAGAATGGGACCGCGCAGGTCACTGAGTACCGGGGCGTCGTCAAGCGTTGCGCCAACAACAACGCCGATGCTGCCCGCCTTTGCACCAGCGTCAATCTGGCGGGCATTAATAGCGGCTGCCTGGTTGACCATGGTCTGAGCCAGACTCTCACCCGAAACGGTCGCCTTCTGTACGGACGCACCTTCCGGATTGGACGTTGCGGCCAGCACGAACAGGCCGCGTCCGTTCTCCAACGCCAACGAAACCGCCGGATCAAGAGCACCGAACCCAAGGTACGGAGATACCGTCAGTGCGTCGGCTGCCAGCGGCGAGCCATCCGATAGCCAGGCATCAGCGTATGCAGCCATCGTCGAACCGATATCGCCACGCTTGGCATCTGCAATCGACAGCGCACCGACGTCCTTCAGATCTGCCAACGTCCGCTCCAGGACGGCAAAGCCCTTGGAACCGTAGGCTTCAAAGAACGCCACCTGGGGCTTGACGACGGCAACGATGTCACCGAACGCCTCGACGCATGTGGCGGCAAAACGCTCTAGACCGTCAGCCGAATGCGGCAACTGCCAGGCATCCAGCAGCCCCGGGTGCGGGTCGATGCCCACGCAGAGCCGACCGCGCTCGGCGACAACCTCGCTGAGGCGATCGCCGAAACCTTTGACTGTCCGCACTGCGGAACCTTCAGCCTTCGCGGTCATGTTAGGCCTGCTCCTGAGCAGCCAACTCTGCCGGGTGGAGTTCCTGCAGAGCCTTAACGCTCATCTCACCGTTGCGCAGTGCCAGAATGCCCTGCAGTGCGGCGACGGCCCCCTGAGCGGTGGTCACACAAGTTACGCCCTGGCTCACAGCAGCAGCGCGAATCTCATATCCGTCAGAGCGTGCGCCAGCAGAACCGGACGGGGTGTTGATAATGATGTCAACCTCACCGTCGCGAATCATGTCGACGATGTCGCGCTCGTCCGTCGGCGCATCGGAATCAGTCGTACGCTTTGCGACGACCTCACACTCAACACCGTTGCGGCGCAGCATACCGGCCGTACCCTCCGTTGCCAGGATGCGGAATCCCATATCCGCCAGCGTGAGGATTGGGAAGACCAGAGTGCGCTTATCGCGGTTGGCCAGCGAGACGAAGATCGTGCCCTCGGTCGGCAGCTCACCGAAACCGGCCAGCTCGCCCTTGGCGAAAGCGGCACCAAAGTTGTCTGCCAAGCCCATGACTTCACCGGTGGACTTCATCTCCGGGCTCAGCAGGCTGTCGAGAGCGCGGCCCTCGAAGTCGCGGAAGCGGTTGAACGGCAGGACGGCTTCCTTAACCGCAATCGGAGCGTCAGCAGGCAGAGAGCCACCGTCGAAGTTGGACGGAATCATGCCCTCTTCGCGCAGTTCCGCGATAGTAGCGCCCATCATGACGCGGGACGCGGCCTTAGCCAGCGGAACTAAGGTTGCCTTGGAGACAAACGGTACGGTACGAGATGCACGCGGGTTGGCCTCGATGACGTAGAGCGTCTCGTCCTTGAGTGCGTACTGAACGTTCATCAGGCCCTTTACACCGATGCCGTGTGCCAGTGCCTTGGTGGATTCACGCACCTTGTCGATGATGCCTGCAGACAGAGTCATCGGAGGCAGCGCACACGCGGAGTCGCCGGAGTGAATACCGGCTTCCTCGATGTGCTCCATAACGCCGCCGAGGTAGACCTCTTCCCCATCACACAGTGCATCAACATCAATCTCGATGGCGCTGTCCAGGAAGCGGTCAACCAGTACCGGGTGCTCATTGGACAGCTCGGTAGCGCGGTTGATGTAGTCCTCCAGAGTGGCCTCATCGTAGACGATTTCCATGCCACGGCCGCCGAGGACGTAGGACGGACGGACCAGCACCGGGTAACCGATACCAGCGGCAACCTGGCGAGCTTCTGCGAAGGAGGTGGCGGTACCGAACTCCGGCGCCGGCAGCTTGGCCTCAGCCAGCACCTTGCCGAACTCACCGCGGTCCTCAGCCAGGTCGATTGCCTCTGGGCTAGTGCCGACGATTGGAACACCTGCGGCCTGCAGACGCTCCGCCAGGCCCAGCGGGGTCTGGCCACCGAGCTGAACAATGACGCCTGCGACCTTTCCGGACTGGCTCTCAGCGTGGTAGACCTCGAGGACATCCTCGAATGTCAATGGCTCGAAGTAGAGGCGATCTGCGGTGTCGTAGTCGGTGGAAACCGTTTCCGGGTTGCAGTTGACCATGACGGTCTCGTACCCAACCCGGGAGAGCTCGAGCGCCGCGTGGACACAGGAGTAGTCGAACTCAATACCCTGGCCGATGCGGTTAGGACCGGAACCGAGGATGATGACCTTTTCCTTCTCGGTCTGCGGGGCGACCTCGGACTCAGCAGCCGGGTCCAGCTCGTATGCCGAGTAGTGGTACGGAGTCTGTGCTTCGAACTCGGCGGAGCAGGTATCGACAGTCTTGAATACGGGGTGGATGTTCAGGCGCCAGCGCAGCTCGCGCACGCCGTCTTCCCCGGCCAATTCCGGACGCAGCGCAGCAATCTGGGCGTCGGACAGTCCCCAGTACTTAGCCTCACGCAGCAGGTCGGAGGTCAGCACCGGAGCGTCGATAAGCTCCTTGCGGATATCCTGCAGGTTTTCCATCTCGGCGATAAACCACGGATCCAGGCCGGAAGCTTCGTGGATCTGCTCGATGGAAGCACCCAGACGCTGAGCCAGCTCAACGTCGTAGATGCGACCTTCAGTCGGACGCTTCAGGTCCTCAAGGACAGCGTTGACATCGCTTGCGCGCTCACCTGCGAAGTCCTCATCCGGAACAGTCCAGAAACCAGCTGGCTTGTTCTCCAGCGAACGCATAACCTTACCGAGCGCGCCGATGTAGTTACGGCCGATAGCCATGGCCTCACCGACGGACTTCATGGTGGTGGTCAGCGTATCGTCAGCACCTGGGAACTTCTCGAAAGCAAAGCGTGGAGCCTTGACAATCACGTAATCCTGCACCGGCTCAAACGCTGCCGGGGTTTCACCGGTGATGTCGTTGGTGATCTCATCAAGGGTGTAGCCGATAGCCAGCTTGGCAGCAATCTTTGCAATCGGGAAACCAGTTGCCTTGGAAGCAAGCGCCGACGAGCGGGAGACGCGCGGGTTCATCTCAATGGTGATGATGCGGCCGTCATTCGGGTTGATGGCGAACTGGATGTTACAGCCACCGGTGTCAACGCCGACCTCACGCAGAATTGCGATGCCCTGGTCACGCATGGTCTGGAACTCGCGGTCGGTCAGAGTCATCGACGGAGCGACAGTCACCGAGTCACCAGTGTGGACACCGAGGGCATCAACGTTTTCAATGGAGCAGACCACGACAACGTTGTCGTCGCCATCGCGCATGAGCTCGAGCTCAAATTCCTTCCAGCCGAGGATGGACTCCTCGATCAGAACATTGGCCTCGGGCGATGCGGCCAGGCCGCCACCTGCAATACGGTCGAGGTCTTCCTGGTTGAAGGCCAGACCGGAACCCAGACCGCCCATGGTGAACGACGGGCGAACAACGACCGGAAGACCGAGCTCTGCAACAGTCTCATGGACTTCTTCCATGTTGTGGCAGACGCGGGAACGAGCGGATTCGCCACCAATCTTGGCGACGATGTCCTTGAACATCTGGCGATCCTCACCGCGCTGAATGGCCGGAATATCAGCACCAATCAGCTCGACATTGTACTTCTCCAGAATGCCCTCGCGGTCCAGCTGAATAGCTGCGTTCAGTGCAGTCTGGCCACCGAGAGTTGCCAGGACAGCGTCAATCGGGTTGCCCTCTGCAGCTTCCTTGGCCAGAATCTTTTCGATGTACTTGGTTTCAATCGGCTCGATATAGGTGGAGTCTGCGAACTCCGGGTCAGTCATAATCGTTGCCGGGTTGGAGTTGACCAGCGTGACTCTCAGGCCCTCTTCGCGCAGCACGCGGCAAGCCTGGGTGCCGGAGTAGTCGAACTCGCAGGCCTGACCGATAACAATCGGGCCGGAGCCGATAACCAGTACGTGGTTGATGTCTGTACGACGTGGCATGGTGTTAGGTCCCTTAGCCCTTTCCTACTTGTTCGAGTTTCCGGTTGCGGACTTGTTGAAATCGACCTTCTGGATCAGCGCCAGGAAGTCATCAAAGAGAGAGTGCGCATCGTGCGGGCCGGCTGCGGACTCCGGGTGGTACTGCACAGAAAAGGCCATGCCGTTCTTCAGTGCGACACCTTCCACGACGTCGTCGTTAAGGCAGGTGTGCGTAACCTCTGCCTCGCCCCACGGGGTATCGAAACTCTCGCCGGCCTTGCCTTCAAGTGCGAAACCGTGGTTCTGAGCGGTGATAAAAATACGGCCAGTGCGGTGGTCCTTCACCGGAACATTGACGCCGCGGTGACCGAAGACCAGCTTGTAGGTATTCAGGCCGAGTGCGCGACCAAGAATCTGGTTACCGAAGCAGATACCGAATAGCGGCATGCCGTCATCGAGGGCAGCCTTGGCGACCGCAACCATCTCATCAGCAGTTGCCGGGTCACCCGGGCCGTTGGACAAGAAGACACCGTCCGGCTGGTATTCCTTCTTAATATCTTCGTACGGAGTGTTAGCCGGAACAACTACGACTTCCAGGCCACGCTTAGCCAGCTCACGCGGGGTGTTGGACTTGATGCCCAGGTCGTAGGCCACAACACGTGCCTTCTTCTCCCCCTGTGGTTCCACGACATAGGCCTCATCGGTGCTGACCTCGCGAGCCAGATCCGCGCCCTTCATCGCAGGCTGAGCGCGAACGATTTCCACCAGCTTATCGACGGGCTGCTGTGCGTCCTCACCGGAGAAAATACCAGCGGCAATCGAGCCATTGTCGCGCAAATGGCGAACCAGCGCGCGAGTATCAATCTGGCGGATACCGATGATGCCCTGTGCCTTCAGTTCATCTTCCAAGCTGCGCTCCGAGCGCCAGTTGGAGGGAATGCGCGACAAATCGCGGATAATAAAGCCAGCTGCCCAAATCTTGTTTCCGCGGGACTCGTAGTCCTCATCGTTCCAACCGGTGTTGCCGATCTGTGGTGCGGTAGCCACAATCAGCTGGCGGTGGTAGGACGGGTCCGTCAGGGTTTCCTGGTAGCCCGTCATAGCGGTGGTAAAAACTGCCTCACCCAGGGTTGTACCGGTGGCGCCGAAACCGCGTCCGCGGAACACTCGGCCATCTGCCAATACCAGGACTGCCGCTGTAGCGGCCGCGGCCTGCGACTCGTTGCTCACGTTATTGCCTTTCAGTTGGGTAGCGTGCGAGGAATTTACATTAATCATACGGGACGCATGTGAATTTTTATGCGTTGACATGAATATTATCCAGCGACCTCTCCGTTAAGAGCGGTCACCTTACCGCGCAGCACGGTAGCTGCCACGGACACGGCCATCTCCATTTCCTCATAAGGAGTGTTCTCGGACTTCGACGCCAGGTCTTCGCCGCGGACCGTCCACTTTTTGCCCGGGTCAACAACAGTCAGGTTGGCAGGCTCACCGACAGCAATCGGACGGCCGTGCCCCGGTAGTTTCACGATTTGAGCGGGACGCTCACTCATGACCTTGGCCAGCCAGCGCCAATCACAATCGCCCTTCAAAACGAACTCTTCGGCGATGATTGGCATCGAGGTCTCCAGACCAAGCATGCCGGGCTTAGCGTGCTCGAACTCGCAGCACTTTTCTTCAGAGCCGTGCGGAGCGTGGTCGGTAGCGACACAGTCAATGATCCCGTCAATCAGAGCCTGACGCAGAGCCAGGGTGTCGCGCTGCTCACGCAGCGGCGGATTGACGCGGTAGACGCCGTCGTAGGTCTCCAACTTCTCATCGGTGAGAATCAGGTGATGCGGGGTAACCTCGGCGGTCAGCGGAATATCATGCTCCTTTGCCCACTTGACCAGCTCAACCGTGCCTTCGGTGGAAGCGTGGCAGATGTGCATGCGTCCGCCGTAGTCGCGAGCCATAATGGCATCTCGGGCCACGATGGACTCCTCAGCTACGCGCGGCCACCCGGTCAGGCCGAGTCGTGCGGCGGTTGGACCTTCGTGAGCCGATGCATCTGCGGTCAGACGCGGATCTTCGCAGTGCTGCGCCAGCAATACGTCTTCGCCGCGGGCGTATTCAATCGCGCGGCGCATAATCAGCGGATTGTCAACGCACTTACCGTCATCGGAGAACATGCGTACCTTCGCCTGCGAGTCTGCCATCATGCCGAACTCAGTCAGCGTATCGCCCTTCAGCCCCTTAGTAATGGATCCGACCGGGTGAACGTCGCAGAGGTTCAGCGCCTGGCCCTTGAGCCACACCGACTCAGCAATCGAGGGGTCATCGGTTACCGGCGCGGTATTGGCCATAGTGAACACTGCGGTGAAACCACCGCGTGCTGCGGCGGCGGAACCAGTGGCCAGGGTTTCCGTATCTTCACGGCCCGGCTCGCGCAGGTGCACATGGATGTCAACCAGACCTGGCAAGAGAACGAGGGAGTCGAACTCCAGGACCTCTACCCCGTCCTCGGCCGTGAGATTTTCACCAATCTCAGCGATGACGCCATCTTCAATCAGAACGTCGACATCTTCGCCTTCACCGTAGGGACGCACGCCCTTCAGCAGCAGCTGTCCCCTCGCGGACGCTGCCAGCGGTCCTACCTCGGGGTACGAGGCTTCGTCATACTCATTGCGATTCGACATTTATGCCTGCCCTTCCAAGTTGGCGGAAACACCTGAGGTCAGCAGTGTGAAAAGAACTGCCATGCGGACGTGGACACCGTTGGCTACCTGCTGCAGCACGGCAGTGCGCGGCAAATCAGCGACGGCATCGTTAATTTCCATGCCACGAAGCATCGGGCCTGGGTGCATCACAATGCAGTCGTCGCGAAGCATCTTCTCGCGAGCCTTCGACAGCCCGTAGCGAGTGGCGTATTCGCGATGGGATGGGAAGAAGCCTCCGTTCATGCGCTCCTGCTGAACGCGGAGCATCATCACGGCATCAGCATCGCGGATCTCGTCTTCCATGCGGTAGGCAACACGCACCGGCCAGGTCTCGATGCCAAACGGCAGCAGCGTCGGTGGCGCGACGAACACGACCTCGGCGCCGAGCTTGCTCAGCAGATCGGCGTTAGAGCGAGCGACGCGAGAATGCAAAATATCGCCAACGATGACGACCTTGCGCCCCTCAATTCCACCGAGGCGCTGACGCAACGTCACTGCGTCCAGGAGAGCCTGCGTCGGGTGCTGGTGCTTTCCGTCACCCGCGTTGATGATCGATGGGCCGTTGCCAAATTCCTCAGTCCACTTGGCGATCAGCTGTGCCGCGCCCGACGATGGGTGCCTAACGACGATGGCATCGCCGCCGATAGCATCCAAAGTCAGCGCGGTGTCTTTCAGACTTTCGCCTTTCTTCACAGAGGAAGAGGAAGCCGAGATATTAATAACATCGGCGCTCATCCACTTACCCGCAGTCTCAAAAGAAGAGCGGGTACGCGTGGAGTTCTCGTAAAAGAGGTTATAAATAGTGCGGCCGCGCAGGGTCGGCAGCTTCTTAATTTCCCGACCGCGGATGACCTCCTTGAAACGATCGGCCTCATCCATCAGGCCGACAATTTCATCCTTGGTCAAATCCGCAATGCTAATCAGGTGTTTCACTGTTCCTCCGCCCGGGTGAGAATAACCGCGTCACGGCCGTCAAGTGCCTCTACCAGCACATCGACGTCTTCGTCGCGGGAAGTTGGCAGATTCTTACCGACGTAATCGGCGCGAATTGGTAGTTGACGATGACCACGATCAACCAGCACTGCAAGCTGAATTACTCGCGGGCGACCGATGTCAGCAATAGCGTCGAGTGCGGCACGAATTGTGCGACCTGAGAAGAGGACATCGTCTACGAGAACAACGGTGGTGCCGTCGATTCCGGAGTTTGGAATGTTCGTGGGCTGCAGGGCGCGGTGCGGGCCCTTGCGCAAGTCATCCCTGTACAGGGTGATATCAAGCGATCCAGTTTCCGGGCGAATGCCGGAGAACTGTTCAATCAAATCGGCTAGCTTCTCCGCCAGCGGTACGCCACCAGATGGAATACCGAGGAGAACTACGCGCCCAGCATTTGGGCTATCCAGCGCAGTTTTTTCAATAATTTGGTGCGCGATGCGCGCGATGGTACGTGCAACTTCGTCTGCATTGAGCAGCTCGGTTGTTTGCGGCGTTCCTTCGCTCATCGTGACCTCCTTCCCCGCCTCTCAGTGCGGTCCGTTAAAGGATGTCTTGATTGTGGATATTTGATTATCAGTTTGCATGACTCGCAACTACGGGCGCGGTGCAAACTTCCGCTGACCAGAATAGCACTCACACTTAAATTGCCTCTAAATGCAACAAAACTCCAAGCCCCCAAAAAAGGGACTTGGAGTTTCAGACAATCCGCGAGAACCGACTGTGATCGGCTCGCAGTGAGCCCGGCCGCTTTGATTGGCTAGGACCCGTTCTCGCTCTTAGCCACGTCTTCAGCCACCAGCTTGGCAATATCGCTCATGTCCAGGCCGGTAATCTTAGCCATCTCATCGGAGTCAGCCAGTGCCTTGTCAGCTTCCTCATTTGCAGCAGCCTGTGCCTGAATAGCCTCGTCGAACTGGGACTCGCCCACCGAAGTGCTAACAGCTGCTGCTGCCAGGCGTGCCTGGTCGGCAATCTTGGCCTCGGCATCGAGAACTGCGTTGATGTACGGTGCCGCCACATCAGTGGAGTATTCCGATGCCAGCTCAACGCCTTCCACCACGGCCACACGCGGAGGCACGTCGGAGTTGTAGAACAGCTCCCAGGTGGAAAGACGCAAGATAGCACGGTCGACTGCCGGTAGGCGACGCAGCGGCCACTCCTCCGTCAGGTACGAAGAAATCGTCGAGTCGATACCGATAATTTCCGCAGCTACACCGCGCACGATCTGCTCGGTGTACTCCGCAATTGGATTCACATCCAGATCGGGATTACGGACCATTTCCAGCCGCTCTTCAAGAAGCTTGACGACGTCGACGCCTCGCTGCTCGGCCTCAAATAGCAGATCTACCGCACGACGGCGCGCACGGTAGCGCGCGCCGTGGCGCTTGTAGTTAGGTTCGCGAACTTTCGCGGACTCCTGCGCATCCGGGGTCTCGACGGACTTGTGATCCTTTTCAGTCATGGATGTGTATGTATCGCTCTCAACAAAAGGGTGAACTAGATGAGGGAATTAGTGGTTGACGCGGGACAGGTAGGAGCCGTCACGGGTGTCGACCTTCAGTACGTCGCCGGTTTCGATGAACAGCGGCACCTGAATCTCAGCGCCAGTCTCCAAAGTTGCCGGCTTGGTGCCACCGGTGGAGCGGTCGCCCTGCAGACCCGGGTCGGTCTGCTCAACCTTCAGTTCAACCGAAACAGGCATTTCAGCGAAAAGAACGTTGCCCTCATGGAAGGACACCTGGCAGGTGGTTTCCGGAAGCAGGAACTTAGCACCCTCCGGCATCTGAGCGTCCAGGATGGAAATCTGGTCGTAGGTCTTGTCGTCCATGAAGACGTATCCTTCACCGTCGTGGTACAGGTACGTCATGTCGCGACGGTCGACGGTAGCAGTCTCAATCTTGACGCCAGCGTTGAAAGTCTTGTCAACAACCTTGCCGGTCAGAACGTCCTTCAGCTTGGTGCGGACGAATGCCGGCCCCTTACCTGGCTTGACGTGCTGGAACTCCACGATCTGCTGAAGCTTATTGTCGTGCTTGATAACTAGACCGTTTTTAAAATCTGCGGTGGTAGCCAACTAAACTCTCCTGAAATTGTTAAAAAGCTCTCTGACGAAACCACGATACTCCGTATCTCATCGAGAGAAAAATAAAACGCCGTGATGTTAGGCCCGCGGTTTCGGCAGCTGCGTAATAATTTCCGGCTCGGTGTCGGTGATAATCAACGTATCTTCGATGCGCACACCGCCGAACCCCGGCACATAAATACCAGGCTCGATGGTCAACGTCATGCCAGCTGCCAACTTCCCCTTGCCGGTGCGAGCAGCAAATGGAGCCTCATGCACCTCAATACCGATTCCGTGGCCGGTGGAATGAACGAAGTGCTCCCCATAACCAGCCTTTTCAATAATGTCCCGGCATGCTGCGTCTACAGCCACAACATCAGCCCCTGGCACGGCCGCTTTTACGCCAGCCAGCTGGGCTTCCAGCACGACATTGTAAATCTCTCGGGCCTTCTCGTCTGCGAACTCCACCCCGGCAACAATCGCGCCGTCCAAATCTGACGACGTATTGTTCGGACCGTTTTCGCTTGACGACGTTCCCGCCTCACCGGCAAAGAGGGTACGTGTCATATCTGAGTTGTAGCCCCCGGCAAAGGCGCCAAAGTCAATAGTGACCAGGTCACCTGCCTCGATTACGCGATCTTCCGCTCCGTGGTGTGGCTTGGCGGAATTCGGGCCGCTCGCGACAATCGTGTCGAAGCTTGGCCGATCGGCGCCATGCATGCGCATGCGGTACTCCAACTCTGCGGCGACTTCGCGCTCCGTGCGGCCGGCGACCACGATGCCGTCGTGAAGCAAGTCCTCGAATGCGCGGACCGCGATGTCGGCGACGTGGCGCAGAGCGACGAGTTCTGTATCGGACTTGACCTCCCGCAGTTTAGAGACGACGCCCGTAGTCGATACCAGCTCGAGTGCCTGTGGCCGGGCATCCTCTAGCTCTTGATAAGCGGCCATAGTGAGGAACTCAGATTCAACACCAAGACGCGAGATATCCAGCTTTCGGCATTGACCGACGAGTGCCACGCCGGTGTTGCGGGCGGTGAGTAACTCCACGTCCGGTGCCTGTTTGCCAGCCTGAACCGTATAGCGGCCGTCGGTGGAAAGCAGCGCTTCCCCACTGGCCGCAACAATCAAACCAGCATTCGAGCCGTGGAAACCTGTAAGCCAACCAACATGCGTCGGATCGACTGTGAGGAAACCGTCGCAGTCGTTGTCGGACAATGCGTCGATAAGAGCGGCTCGGCGGGCGGCGTAGTTCGTGGAGATATCTGTCATAGTTTCGTACTCACCCTTCTCAGTGCCATGGAATACCCATCAGTTCCGCATCCGACGATAACGCCCGCGGCAAGCGCCGACAGGTACGAGTGGTGCCGAAACTCCTCCCGGGCGTGAATGTTTGAAATATGGACCTCGTGGAAGCCCGCGCCGTCGGCAATTTCGGCAAGCGCGTCACGTAGGGCGACGGAGGTGTGTGTCAACCCCCCTGGATTGATAATGACTGGCCAACCGTAGTCGGCAGCTTCGTGAACCCACTCGATGAGTTGACCTTCATAGTTGGATTGGCGGCAATCCACTACGACGCCAAGCTCCTTGGCTAGGGTGCGAAGTTCAGATTCGACATCGGCCAAAGTAGTGGCACCGTAAATTTCTGGCTGACGCTTGCCCAGACGATCGAGGTTCGGGCCGTTCAGAACAAGCACGGTCGGAATCGCCGTTGTGGCATCAGTTGCTGCGCGAAGAGAGGTCATGAGCGGGCTGACTCCTCTGATGCGGCGTGCCCATTGTTGCAGAGCAGTTCGTATGCACGCTCGAGGTCATCCATTCCCGGGCCTTCAAGACGGGCTGTTTCACCGGGGTTTTCTAGAATAACGAATCGGATCGCACCGTCGCGGTTCTTCTTATCCCTGGTCATCGCATCGTAGAGCTCGGTAAAACGACCTGTCTGGTAGGTCGTTGGCAGACCAATGGACTCTAGGATGCGACGGTGGCGGTCGACGAGTTCCTGATCAATATGTCCGGTGATCTTGGCCAGCTCGGCAACATAAACCATGCCTACAGCTACGGCATGGCCATGGCGCCAGCGGTAGTTTTCAAAGTGCTCAACGGCATGACCGAAAGTGTGGCCATAGTTCAGGATCTCACGGAGGCCAGATTCCTTCAGATCCTCAGCGACAACGCGTGCCTTGACAGCAATCGCGCGCTCGACCAGTTCTGGCAGGTCACCGTCAACATCGAGGCAGGCCTGCGGGTTTGCCTCGTAAAGATCGAGAATCTTCGTGTCCGCGATAAATCCAGCCTTGATAATCTCTGCCGAGCCCGCGATCAGCTCGGCCTTCGGCAAGGTGCGCAGGACATCAAGGTCACAGAACACCGCGGCAGGCTCGTGGAAAGCGCCGACCAGGTTCTTGCCGGCTGCAGTGTTGATACCGGTCTTACCGCCGACAGCTGCGTCGACCATGCCGAGCAGCGTCGTCGGGACCTGGATAACCTTCACTCCACGCATCCACGCGGCGGCGACGAATCCACCGAAGTCTGTAGCTGCACCGCCGCCAATCGCGATTACCGCGTCACGCCGGCCCAGACCGCGTTCACCAAAAGTGTCCCAAACTGTTTCAGCAACTGCGAGCGTCTTGCCCTCCTCCGCATCCGGAACCTGGATGCTGAAGGAGTCGACTCCTTTGTCCGCCAGAGCCTTGATGACGCCGAAGCTCAGCTCTTGAACGCTCCCCTGGTGAATTACCGCAACCTGGGAAGCAAAGGTAGCGGCCTCCGCAATCTGCTCGGTGAGTCCATGCCCCATGGTCACCGTGTACGGCGATGGGCCTTCAACACGGATTGTGCGGGTTGAGTTCATTGTCAGTCCCTAGTCGTTAGCGTAAGAAATGTATGGAGTTGCTGGTTATACGGCAGTGTGATTAGCTGCCGCCTTTTAAGAGTCGCCAGTTAAGCCTCGTCGCAGGTTTCATCGAGGTAGCTGAGGATCTCGGCCACAACGCGCTGCGGGGAACGTTCGTCGGAACGCACCTTGAAAGTGGCTGCATCTTCGTAAAAAGCTCGGCGAGCCTCATAGAGCGCGCGGTAATGAGCCTCAGGATCATCCGCCTGGAGCACCGGGCGCGAATTGTTACCCGCTGTACGACGGACACCCTCTGCAATGCTGATCTCGAGGTAGACGACGTTATGGTCTGCCAGCAGGTCACGGGTCGCCTGCGAAATCACGGCACCACCGCCAAGTGAGACGATTCCGTCGTGGGTCAGAGCCTCCGCCACGATTTGTTCCTCGATACGGCGGAATTCCGGCTCTCCCAGCTCGGAAAAGACTTCCCCACAAGTCTTGCCCATGCGCTGTTCAATCATCTCATCGGTATCGGTGAGTTTTGTGCTCAATGCACGAGACAGTCGACGACCGATGGTGGACTTTCCCGATCCGGGCGGTCCGACAAGGACAATAGTAGGAACGGACATTCCCCTCGTTTTACCCTTCTTCGTGTGCGCGACTGTGGCGCTATTTCCAATCAAGGCGACGTCGAGTCTGCTCCAAGTAGCCCTCAACGTTACGCTTGGTTTCCTCCAGGCTATCGCCGCCGAACTTTTCCATCACTGCACGCGCCAGTACCAGCGCGACCATTGCCTCTGCGACAACACCGCCGGCCGGGACCGCGCAGACATCAGAGCGCTGGTGGATTGCGGTAGCTGCATCGCCGCTGGCCATATCGACGGTCTTCAGCGCACGCGGAACGGTCGAAATTGGTTTCATCGCAGCACGCACAACGAGAGGTTGAGCATTAGTCATGCCACCCTCCAGGCCACCGGCGCGGTTAGTTTCCCGATCCACGCCGTCGTCGGTACGCACCATTTCATCGTGAGCCTCGGTGCCACGGCGACGGGCTTCCTCAAAACCGTCGCCGATCTCCACGCCCTTGACGGACTGAATTCCCATCAAGGCAGCCGCAAGCTGCGAATCCAGACGGGCATCACCGGAAATGTGCGATCCCAGACCCACCGGCAGACCGTGGACAACGACCTCGACGATGCCACCGAGGGTGTCGCCCTGCTTCTTGGCGGCCTTGATTTCGTCAATCATCGACTCCTCCGCAGCTGCGGAGAATGCACGCACTGGCGACTCGTCAATCTTGTCCTGATCAGCGAAGGTCGGCAGTGGCCCCTCGTAGGGCTCCGAACGACCGATGGAAATAACGTGGCTGACAACTTCCACACCGAGAGTCTCACGCAGAATTGAGCGTGCCACAACCGATGCCGCCACACGTGCTGCAGTCTCGCGAGCCGATGAACGCTCCAGGATGTTTCGAGCATCGGTGTGGTTGTACTTCAGCATGCCGTTGAAATCGGCATGCCCCGGGCGCGGGCGGGTTAAGGTGGCGCCACGAGCTGTATCCAAAACAACTGGGTCAACTGGATCCGGGCTCATGACCTCAGTCCACTTGGGCCATTCGGAGTTGCCGACCATAATGCCAATCGGCGATCCCAGCGTCTCACCATGTCGAATGCCAGTCAGCAGGGTGACCTCATCAGCCTCAAACTTCATTCGCGCCCCGCGACCATAGCCGAGGCGGCGGCGTGCGAGGTGGCGTGATACGTCATCTGTAGTCAGGGGAAGTCCGGCTGGCGCGCCTTCTACGAGAGCGATAAGCGCTTTGCCGTGAGATTCACCCGCGGTAGTCCAACGAAGCATAGGTATCATAATGTCACGTTTGCCGTACTTCTTGTGCATTTGGGGGCATACAAGTTTCAAATATGCCCCATTTCATCGCCCCTGGTCTACCGCTTCAGGGGACTTGTAGGTACCCTCCGCTTATCCCCCACACAATGGCGGTTGCTGCAAGCATCGCAGGCCCATGAGGCACGCTCGCCGGTACAGGCGCTGTTTTTGCTTTACGACGGTCACCCCAGCCCCGCTTTCCCGCGGTGACTCCTGCCATGAGGAGAGTGAGTCCGGCAGCCAACAGAATTGCCACTGCAATCCAAATTGCTGTCGCCACTGGCTCGCCCGATACCAGACCGACACCGCCCCCGAGAATTGCTGCGAGCTTCACATCTCCAGCCCCCATAGAGCGTGGGTTGAAGATGAAGACTGCTACATAGAGGCCAAACCAGAGGCCTATTCCTGTTCCTATGGCTGCGACTGCACTGGCGAGATTGTCAGCCAAGGTGCTCTTTTGCTGGAGCACCATTCCAGTGGTTGCTATCAGACCCACTGCCCCTAGCACTAACCACCAGTTCGGTAGTCTTCGCCGAGTCACATCCAACCAGCAGCCAATACCGCCCCAGCCGAGTACAAGCATCACGACTAGGAAATAGAAAACCCGGTCAAGGTAGACCGGGGCAATCCTGTGCTGTCCAATCGGAGACAGCCCTATCTCAGTTATTCCCCACCCCATAACTTTGGGATTGTAACGGTTGTGAGCTAGTTCGGCAGCGCTGCACGCATCGCCTCGACATCGGGAGTGCGTCCAGTAAACTGCTCAAACTGTCCCACCGCTTGATGTAGCAACATGGACAATCCACCGACCGCCTGTGTCCCTCCGCGTTCCGCTGCTTTCACAAGTGGGGTTGGCCAGGGATTGTAAATGACGTCGAGAATCTTCGGTGCTCGAGCGAGGTAGCCAGCAACCGACTCAATTGCGGCTGACGGCACCGTAGAGACCAGCACGTCGGCATTACCAGCAATATCTGCCAGGTTTGGAACATCAAAAGTCACCCAAACAAATTCCATCCCCAGCGCGGCAGCTAATGGTTCAATGTCATATGCGCGCTCGGAGCGCGCTACCACGGTCACATGATTGACCCCCAGCTGCGACAGCGCCCAAAGTGCCGGCCGTGCTGTGCCACCGGCACCAACAACAACGGCGCGGCCACGTGGTGCGTTCGTGCAGTCTATCTCGCGCAGTGCTCCCAGTACGCCGTCGCCATCGGTGTTGTCGGCAAACCAATCCGAATCGCGACGGACCAGAGTGTTCGCTGAACCAATGAGCCTCGCGCGCTCACTGACTTCATCGGCGAAGTCCAGCGCGGCAAACTTGCCGGGCATCGTGACGGAAAACCCCTGGAAACTGGGGTCTGCGCCACCAACGACGTCGGCAAGCTCTTCGGCGTTGCATCGGATGCGGTCATAGTGCCAGTCATTCATTCCCGCAGCGCGGTAACCGGCGTTGTGAATAGCCGGCGAGTACGAGTGATCAATCGGATCTCCCAGCACGGCTGCGCGATGAGTTATAGGCATAGGAGTTCTACCTCTTAGCGGTTGGAATCCAGCACGCCATTGTTGCGTGACTCGTCGATAGCGGCCTCGTGCTCTTCGAAGGTCGTGCTAAAGACAGTATTTCCTTCCTTGTCCACCGTGACAAAGTACAGCCAGGTGCCGTCAGCCGGATTTTCCATGGCACGAATCGCCTCGATGGAGGGCGAAGCAATGGGGGTTTCCGGCAGCCCCTCCTTGGCGTAGGTGTTCCACGCGGTCTTTCGCGCGCGGTCCTCATCCGTGGTTGCGATTTCCTGATCTGGCAGGTCGTAGTTGACTGTCGAGTCGAACTGCAGCTGCATCGGTTCGTCGAGACGGTTGAGAATAACGCGAGCGACCTTATCGAAGTCGCCATCTGGCGCCTCCATCTGGATCAAAGAAGCTGCGGTAATCAGCTCGTATGGAGTAAGACCAACCATGTCCGCTGAAGCCATGAGACCCGTGTCCTCATAATTCTTCACCGATTCCTTGACCAATTTTGCAAGCATCTGTTCGGGCGTCTGCTGCGGGTCAAGGTGATGAATACCCGGCGTAATGAGTCCCTCAAGACGACGAGGGTCGTTGCCACGCGCAGCTACCGCGTCCCGTGCCCATTCTGGAACACCCAGCGCGGCCAAATCGGCCTCGCCAGCAGCACGTTCGAGATCGGCCTTGGATACGCAGTCATTGTCTTCAACACAAGTGGCCTCAGAAATAAGCGAGAAAATTCCCTTACGTACATCCGATGAGGACACAATGCGGGTATCGGCGAAACGGGCGCCAGTCGGAATGTCAACGGTACCGACCTGATTTTCGACATCCAGAAGAGCCTCGACGGTCTCGTCGGCCTTCATCCGCTGATGGAGTCGGTAGAAACCAGGCTGCAATTCACTTGAATGAGAGTTCTCATTCGCGGCCTGGATGAACGCACGGGAAGACTTGACGACGCCGCTTTCCACCAACTGGTTGGACAAATCAGTAAGTGACGTGCCTTCACTGACCTCAACAATCGTCAATGGACCCTCAGCTTTGCCATCGTAATCGTCAACAATGCCGCCACGGTTCCAGACGAGGCCAATCACTCCGAGGACCAACACGCATAACAGGACAGAAGTCACATTGATTGCCACTGCCGTTTGGCGGTGACGAACTCGAGACTTTGTCCCACCGCTGCGAGCACCAGCGCGGTCCCGGTCGGCACCGCCGCTATCAGTGCGGCGCGCAGTCTGCGCGTCTTTACTCATCAATAATCTCCTCGAATGCAGCTCACTCTCCCATCGGTATCAGCAAGGAGTCTTCCCGTTCGGGTACGACACGCGACTGATAACGACTGGTGCGACATAGCTTTACGACGAAGTCGTAGCACTAGGTTGCATTGTAGGTGTGAATCGCCACTTCAACTTTTCAAATCCTATGCACGCGACAAACGTGCTTAGGTATTACACACTTAATAATTGCGCAAAGGTGGGTGAATTGTCACCTTTCGGTAACTTTTGTGTGCCCCCTTAGTCGGTATTTCCGTCCAAAGCTTTTGCCCGTCTGTCCAACCAGGACTGCAGAATTTCTACTGCCGCAACCTGGTCAATAATCTTCCGCCCGGACTTAACATCAATACCTGCTGCGTGCAGCCGTGATTGGGCCATTACCGTCGTCATCCGCTCGTCGGCGTAATGCACTACGACTCGGTCACCGAGTCGGCGCTGCAGCCGGAATCCAACGTCAGTAGCTTTCCGCGCAGAAGTCCCGAACGAGCCGTCGAGCATGAGGGGCATGCCGAGAACAATCTCGACGACCTCAAGTTCAGTGGCAAGTTCCACGAGCCGGTCAATATCCGGCCCGTCAGGATCTTTTCGCCCCGTTGCTCGAGTGACTGTTTCAACCGGGGTCGCCAGGATACAGTCGGGGTCAGAGACCGCGACGCCAACGCGGACATCGCCGACGTCGATTCCGAGCCGTCGACCCCGACCGGGATCATCCTGACCGGGGGTATCAATACGGGGCTTAGCCATTGTTTACTGCTCTTCCGATAGCACAGCCGTTAATTGGCTACTTGGACAGTTCGGCCTCAACCGCGGCCAATGCTGCGTCGATTCCGGAAGCATCAGAGCCGGAGCCCTGTGCCATTGCCGGTTTACCGCCGCCCTTGCCGCCGACCTCAGCGCCCATCAGCTTCACCAAATCGCCGGCCTTAATACCGCGATTGACGGCTTCATCCGAAACCGAGGCCACAAACGGAACCTTGCCGCCAGCGTTGGAAATCAACGCAATGACGCTTGGGCGATCCGCAAGGCGCTTCGCCAAGTCATTAGCCAGCGAACGGATGTCCTTCATCTCCGTACCGTCGGGAAGCTTAAGGCCGAGGTAGGTGACATCGCCGATGGTGCGAGCGGACTCCAGGTGAGACGCGGCATTGGCCAGCAGCTGTCCGGCCTTGAAATCAGCGAGCTGCTTCTCTGCAGCCTTGAGCTTTTCAGCCAGTGCTGCAATGCGGTCTGGCAGCTCAGCAGAAGGAGCCTTGAATTCAGTGGCCAGTCGTTCAGCCAGGAGACGCTCGGTGGACAGGTAGCGGAAGGAATCCATACCCGAGTAAGCCTCAATACGGCGCACGCCCGATCCGACCGAGGACTCGCCCAGCACAGCTACCGGACCAATCTGCGAAGAATGCGAAACGTGGGTACCGCCACACAGCTCAATTGAGAACGGGCCACCGACCTCGACAACGCGGACGATGTCGCCGTAGTTCTCGTTGAACAATGCCATGGCACCAGCTGCCTTGGCCTCTTCCAAAGGCATCTCGGCAGTATTGACAGCCCAGTCGTTGTCGACAGCCTCATTGGTGATCTGCTCAATCTCACGGAGCTGTTCCGGTGTGAGCTGCTCACCGTACTTGAAGTCGAAACGGAGGTAGCCCGGCTTATTCATGGAACCAGCCTGAGTTGCAGTATCCCCCAGTACCTGACGCAGAGCACCGTGAATCAAGTGAGTTGCAGTGTGCGCCTGACGAGCACCGTGACGCCACTGCTCGTCGACCAAAGCTTCAGCGGAGACACCCGGAGTGAATTCACCAGCGGTGACAATGCCTTTGTGCAGCCACAGCTTCTTGCCCACCTTTTGAACATCGTTGATGTGGACCACAGCGCCGGAATCAGTCACGATACGACCACGGTCAGCCAGCTGACCGCCGGCCTCGGCGTAGAGCGGAGTGCGATCGAGGATAACCTCAATCTCATCGCCCTCTGCGGCAAACGACTGCTTCTGGCCATCGGCAATGATGCCAAGAATCGTGGATTCGTCGGCAAGCCGATCGTAACCAGTGAAGGACGTCGGGTGTTCATCGATGAACTCGCGGTAGACATGCAGGTCGGTGTGAGACTGCTTCTTTGCCTGGCTGTCGGCCTTTGCGCGCGCACGCTGCTCAGCCATCTCGCGATCGAATTCCTCGCGGTCGATGGTCAGGCCGGCCTCTTCGGCCATCTCGATGGTCAGGTCGATTGGGAAGCCGTGGGTGTCATGCAGGGTGAAGGCGTCGTGACCGGATAGAACGGTTTTACCCTCTGCCTTGGCCTTGGTGGCAGCACGTTCGAACAGCTCCTCACCGGCGGACAGAGTCTTGGTGAAGGTCTTTTCCTCGGCGACGGCGACGCGGCGAATACGGTTCCAGTTCTCCGCGATCTCTGGGTACGACGGGGTCATGGTCTCGGCCGCAATACCAATCAGCTTCTCCAGCACTGGACCGTTAGCGCCGAGCAGACGCGCAGAGCGGATGATGCGGCGCAGCAGGCGACGCAGGATATAGCCACGATCGGAGTTCGAGGGGGTGACACCGTCGAGCATCAGCATCAAGCCGGTGCGGCTGTGGTCGGCGATGACGCGGAAACGGATGTTGTCCTGGTGGTTGGAGCTGTACTTCGAACCGGTGAGCCGCTCAGCTTCGTCGATAACCGGACGCAGCAGATCGGTTTCGTAGACGTTGTCGACACCCTGTAGCAGGAAAGCAACGCGCTCGATGCCCATACCGGTATCGATGTTCTTCTTCGGCAGTGGGCCAAGAATCTCGAAAGAGTCCTTGCCTGTTCCTTCGCCACGCTCGTTTTCCATGAAGACGAGGTTCCAAATCTCGATGTAGCGATCCTCGTCCGCCTCTGGGCCACCGTCAGCACCGTACTCCGGGCCGCGGTCGTAGAAAATCTCTGAACACGGGCCACACGGGCCAGGCACACCCATGGACCAGTAGTTGTCCGCCATGCCTCGGCGCTGAATGCGCTCTTCCGGCACACCAACCTTCTCGTGCCAGATGTCATGGGCCTCATCGTCATCGAGGAAAACCGTCACCCACAGCTTCTCAGCCGGGATGCCAAAGCCGCCGTCCTCAACAGCACCAGTCAGAAGGCTCCATGCATGAGTGATGGCACCTTCCTTGAAGTAATTTCCGAAGGAGAAGTTACCCGCCATCTGGAAGAAGGTGTTGTGGCGGGTGGTGATACCCACCTCTTCAATGTCCAGTGTGCGCACGCACTTCTGAATTGAGGTCGCGGTGGAGAAGTCCGGAGTCTCATTGCCGAGGAAGTAGGGCTTGAACGGCACCATGCCGGCATTAACGAACAGCAGGTTCGGGTCATCCAAAACCAGGGAGGCACTGGGGACCTCGGTGTGTCCCGCCTTTACGAAATGCTGGATGAAGCGATTTCGAATTTCATGAGTCTGCACGGTGTTCTACTTCCTCGTTTCACGTCGAGCGTCCGAGATGTTTAATACAAAACTAGCAGTCTACCCGCTCGGTTCGAGCAACTTTAAAACCACCCCACCGGCACCCCGTAGATTCCGACCGATCTCGCCTACTTCGATTTCCGGCGGCTCCCCCGGATAATTCGGCGAATGCGTCCGAGGTATTCAGCCATGCCGTTTTCACGACCGTGATTGGATGGGACGAAATAATCAGTGCCCACCAACTGATCTGGTGGATACTGTTGGGCGACGACACCCATGGGGTCATTGTGCGGGTAGATATAGTCCACCGCGTGACCAAGGTCCTTAGCCCCGCTGTAATGTCCGTCCCGCAAATGTGGTGGCACCGGTCCGGTCTTCCCGGAACGAACATCCTTCAATGCCCCGTCGATTGCGCTTATGACCGAATTCGACTTCGGTGCTGTTGCCAAGTGAATCGTGGCCTGCGCCAGCGTCAGCCGGGCTTCCGGCATCCCTATCAAGGCAACTGCCTGCGCCGCGGCGACGGCGGTTTGCAGAGCTGTCGGGTCGGCCATACCGATGTCTTCGCTGGCCAGAATAACGATTCGGCGGGCAATAAACCGAGGGTCTTCCCCACCCTCAATCATCCGCGCCAGGTAATGCAGGGCAGCATCGACATCAGATCCGCGAACGGACTTAATAAACGCGCTGGTGACGTCGTAATGCTGGTCGCCGTCGCGGTCATAGCGAACCACGGCTCTGTTGATCGAATTGGCAAGCGACTCAGCGGTAATCTGCTCACCATCGGCGACGGCTTCTGCGGCTGCCTCGAGGTACGTGAGGGAACGACGAGCATCACCAGCTGCCAGCGCAATGAGCTGTTTACGTGCATCGTCTGTCATACTGACGCGACCATTCAGGCCGCGCTCATCGGTAAGTGCTCGATCAATGAGCGTGCCGACGGCTTCGTCGTCCAGTGACTGCAACTGCAACAGCAGTGACCGACTGAGCAGCGGGGACACCACTGAGAAGGATGGGTTTTCCGTCGTTGCCGCGACGAGAAGGACAATCCGGTTTTCCACGGCACCCAACAGGGCATCCTGCTGGGTCTTGGAAAAACGGTGCACCTCGTCGATGAAGAGCACCGTTTGAATGCCCTGGTTAACGAGCGTGCGACGAGCAGTGTCGATAACCGCACGCACTTCCTTTACCCCGGCATTAAGCGCGGAAAGCGCTTCAAAGTGTCGTCCAGTCGCCGCGGAAATCAAACTGGCGAGAGTGGTCTTGCCAGTTCCGGGAGGGCCAAACAAAATAACGGAGGTGTCGCCGCCACCTTCGACCAGACGGCGCAACGGTGCTCCGGGGGCTAACAGGTGGTCTTGACCAACGACTTCATCGAGGTTTCGCGGTCGCATCCGAACCGCCAACGGCGCGTGTGCACCTGGGTGAAAATAGGCGCTCGCATCGGAGTTCAGGCCAGTGCTTGCTGGCCCCGCACTCCGACCTTGGCTCTTGGCCGCTGTAGGTCCGGCGACCGAAGGCTCGTCGAAAAGCCCTGGAGCGTCATCGGCGGAGCCGTTTGCACCGCCTGACGGCAGCTTATTCGGATCCGCCACGTGTGCCCTAGCCTTCCTCTTGCTCTAAGAAATCGATGACTGCATGCGCGAACTGTTCCAGCTCGTCGGCACGATCGTCCTCACACTTATGGGCGAACTGTGCAATCGCGCGAGCCGTGTTAGCCATGTCGCGCCGCTCCAGTGCTGAGCCGCCAACTTCCGGCTTCAGGTCCGTGCGTCCTTCATGCCCCACCCACAGCGCTTGTTTTGGAGAACCGAAGAAGGAAACCGTTGCGGAGATGAAAAACCAACCGAGCAACGCCGCAGCGATGAACGCCATCAAACGGCGGTCGCTCGTGCCGCGATACCAATGGTCACGAATCTCTTCCATCCAGGCACGGACAAACACGTCGACCTCTGCCTCCGATGGACGCTCCACGAAAACGTGCAGCGGGAAGCCTGCGACGACGCTGGCCACGTCGAAGATGACATCGCGGTAACCAGCCCACTCATAGTCGAGGAACTGGACCTTATCCGCCAGCAGAATGTTGTCCGGGGCGAGGTCAAACGGAGTAAACGCCCTATGCGTGCCCTTCTCAATTCGACGAGCAGCATCCTCACCGAAAGAGCGCACAGCGTCGGGAACAGGAATGCCGGACCCCTCGACAGCTCGCATACCAAAGCGAATCCCCGACACAATGCCGTGGTCACGCGCCTCGAGAGCCTCGCGATCGACCTTGTTCTTCACCCACATACGACGACGCAGGGTCTCAAATCCCTCTTCACGAGTATGCGTGTGAATATGCATCCGACCCAGCGAAGCGCCGAGGCTGCGGAATGCGCGCAATCGTCGCTCTTCATCGCCACGAAAGAGTACGTCCGCAAGAGTGTCCACGACACCGACGTCGCTGAGAACCAATAGCTGCTTTGAAACATCGTAAGCAAGAAGCTGAGGCCCCGGGCGGACGTCGTCAGGCAGTGTATTGATGAACTGGTACGCCACGACTTCCCGTAAAACGGCGGGATCGACGCCTTCAGTCGTCGTAGGAATTTGCTTTACGACGACCGTGCGTTCCTGCATAAAGGGATTTGTGGCGACCCGTACGCGGACAACAAGAGCGTTTGACTGACCTGTAAGTACTTCTGGATCCGACAACACTGGAGTGCCGCCGAATCGTGCGGAAAGCAGTGTCTCTGCATCTTTAACTACGCTGTCAACTTCTGCTGCAGCGTCGTCCGAGTACTCCATTGAATGCCCTTTCAATGAGCCAGTTTCAGTCAGGCGATACGGATGTTGCGTTGTGGCCAGTACCGCCTTGGTTAGGAGGAATTGGCGCCACTCGCGCTGTTCACGCTGGAGTGGCAGATCACATTCCTCGCAATGTGATTTCTTTGTTTACTTGCTGTCGCCTGCGTCGGCTGCTGCCTTAACGCCGTCTGCCTTCTGCTTTGGCTTCGGCTTGAAGTCGATACCGGTCTCCTTGCGCTGCTGAGCGGTAATCGGAGTCGGGGCGTCAGTCAACGGATCAACGCCGCCACCGGACTTCGGGAAGGCGATAACTTCGCGAATGGAGTCAACGCCGGCCAGCAGGGAAACGATACGGTCCCAACCGAATGCGATACCACCGTGCGGCGGAGCGCCGTACTGGAAGGCATCCAGCAGGAAGCCGAACTGCTCCTGTGCCTCTTCCTCGCCGATGCCCATAACATCGAAGACGCGCTTCTGGACATCTGGGCGGTGAATACGAATGGAGCCGCCACCAATTTCGTTACCGTTGCAGACGATGTCGTAGGCGTAAGCCAGTGCGTTGCCAGGATCCTTGTCGAAGGTATCCATGTGCTCTGGCTTCGGCGAGGTGAAGGCGTGGTGCACAGCAGTCCACTGCGAGTGGCCCAGGGCAACGTCACCGGAAGCGGTAGCGTCGGCAGCCGGCTCGAACAACGGTGCGTCGACGACCCAGGTGAATGCCCAGTCGCCTTCCTTGATAAGGCCGAGCTTCTTGGCAATCTCTCCACGAGCAGCACCCAGCAGTGCACGGGAGCTCTTAGCGTCACCTGCAGCGAAGAAGATGCAGTCACCCGGCTTCGCGCCTACGTGCGCCGCGATGCCTTCACGCTCTGCGTCAGTAATGTTCTTGGCAACCGGGCCGCCCAGAGTGCCGTCCTCCCCAACAAGGATGTAGGCCAAGCCCTTTGCGCCGCGCTGGCGGGCCCAATCCTGCCAAGCGTCGAGCTGACGACGAGGCTGCGATGCGCCACCGTCCATAACAACTGCACCGACGTAATCGTTCTGGAAGACACGGAAAGTGGTGTCCTTGAAGAACTCGGTGCACTCCACCAGCGGAATGTCGAAGCGCAGGTCCGGCTTGTCAGAACCGTACTTCTCCATGGCCTCCTTGAAGGTCATGCGTGGAATCGGGGTCTGAACAGTGACACCGGCCTCGGCGAAGATAGCAACCAGAATCTCTTCTGCCAGCGCAATGACATCGTCCTGCTCGGCGAAGCTCATCTCAACGTCGAGCTGAGTGAACTCCGGCTGGCGGTCAGCGCGGAAGTCCTCATCTCGGTAGCAGCGGGCGATCTGGTAGTAGCGCTCCATGCCAGCGACCATAAGCAGCTGCTTGAACAACTGAGGGGACTGCGGCAGTGCGTAGAAAGTGCCCGGCTTCAAACGAGCCGGCACCACGAAGTCACGAGCACCTTCCGGCGTAGAGCGAGTCAACGTCGGGGTCTCGATTTCGGTGAAGTCGTGGCTGTCCAGCACCTTACGGGCTGCGCGGTTGACAGCCGCACGGAGACGCATAATCTTGGCCGGGCCTTCACGGCGTAGGTCTAGGTAGCGGTACTTCAGGCGGGCTTCCTCGCCGACAGTGCCAGAAGTTCCAACATCCTCGAGCTGGAACGGCAATGCCGCCGACTCGTTGAGGATGGTCAGCTCCGTAACATTGACCTCAATTTCACCCGATGCCAGGTTCGGGTTTTCGGAGCCCTCCGGGCGCTTCTCAACGACACCGGTGACCTGAATGCAGTATTCGCTGCGCAGGTGGTGTGCACGCTCAGCAACTTCGCTGTTGCGGAACACAACCTGGGCGTAACCGGAGCGGTCACGCATGTCGATGAAGATCACGCCACCATGGTCACGGCGGCGTCCTACCCAACCGGTCAGGGTTACTGTGCTGCCGGCGAGGTCAGCGCGGAGGTCTCCGGCAAGATGCGTACGAAGCACTGCGAATTGGTCCTTCCAAAATTGGTGCTATAGGGATTAACGCTGTGGATAGCGGTTTCGTCCGTGTAGTCTACCTTGAAGCCAGAAAGGTGAGAAGAAGACCCCGGCTATTTTGCTTATTACCGGTCATCGCCTTGGGCCTACCTCGGGCTTCATGTACTCACTTAGACAAAGTTCTCCGTAGATCCTGACGTTGATTTACATGCGGATACTATGACGCAGCGCTATTCAATGGCCCGTTTTCCGCACCTTATGCAATAGTCTTACTCCTATGACCTTCCGGAATGACTTCCAAAAGAGCTCGGCTCGTGCCGAGCGACGCTCGGGTGGTGGCCGCGCTATCGCCGTAGGCGGTGGCGGTATCGGCGGCCTTGTCCTCATCGGCCTGTACTTACTTCTCGGCGGCGACCCGGGACAATTGGGACAGCTGACAGGTGCCCAGAACAACCAGTCCTCGCAGACTGCACAGCAGTCCCCTGGCGAGGATCCCTGCAAGACCGGCGAAGATGCCAACAGCCGCATCGATTGCCGGATGGAATTCACCGGTATTTCGGTCGACCGAGTCTGGGAAGAACAACTCCCCGCACAGGCCGGCATCGAGTACACGAACCCAGGCTTAGTCCTCTTTGAAGGCTCCACTCAGTCGGGCTGCGGCGCAGCGTCCTCGTCCACCGGCCCGTTCTACTGCCCCGCCGATCAAACGGCCTACTTCGACACGGAGTTCTTTAGCACCCTGGAGCGCATGGGCGGAGGCAACGGACCGCTCGCACAGGAATACGTCGTGGCCCACGAATTCGCCCACCATATCCAAAGGTTGGAGGGCACACTCGGCCGCAGTAACTACAACGAACCGGGCCCCGATTCCGACGCTGTAAAGATCGAGCTGCAGGCCGACTGCTACGCGGGTATCTGGGCTCATTACGCGGACAAGGGGCCGGACGCAATCCTCGAACCGCTTTCCGACGAGCAAGTTGCCGATGCCCTCAAAACTACGAAGGCCATTGGCGATGACACCATCCAGCAGCATTCCGGCGGTGGTGTTCAACCGGACTCCTGGACCCACGGCTCGGCCGAGCAGCGTACGAAGGCATTCCTCACCGGCTACAAGTCAGGAAAGATGTCTCAGTGCGACACTCTCGAGCGCGGCGTCTACAGCTAGACTCCGCACTTAACAAATGCGCGTTTCCTAGATGCGCGACTGCAACTCCTGAACCAGTGCATCTAGGGCGACTGCGTGCTGCTCGTGGGACTCAAGGTTCTTCAGCTGAACCTCGCCCGCGGCCAATTCAGACTCGCCGAGGACCAACGCAAATCGGGCTCCAGCGCGATCGGCACCCTTCATCGCGCCCTTCAGACCGCGGCCGCCGTAGGACATATCTGCGCGGATACCCGCTTGGCGCAGCTTATTGATCTGCACCGCCATAGCGTGAGCGGCTTCTTCACCGAGCGCAACACCATACACATCGACGCGTCGACCATCGCTGGCATGCTTGCCCTCTGCTTCCAGTGCGAGCAGCGCGCGATCCACACCCAAACCAAAGCCAATTCCAGACAGCTCTTGGCCGCCTAGCTGCGCCATCAGCCCGTCGTAGCGACCACCGCCGCCGATACCCGACTGAGCACCAAGGCCGTCGTGAACAAACTCGAAGCACGTCTTGGTGTAGTAGTCCAGTCCGCGCACCATTCGAGGATTGATGACATAGGGCACCTTCATGTCATCCAACAGTCCAGTCACAGCTTCAAAGTGACCGCGAGCGCTGTCAGAAAGGTGGTCCAGCATCAGCGGCGCGTCGGCAAGCATTTCCTGCATTTCCGGTCGCTTATCGTCGAGGACGCGCAGCGGGTTGATGTTTGCACGGTGGCGCGTTTCCTCATCCAGAGGCAGGTCAAACAAGAACTCCTGCAGCTTAGCGCGATATTCAGGGCGGCAGGTGTTGTCGCCAAGGCTTGTCAGTTCAAGGCGGAAGCCTTCGAGTCCGATACCGCGGAAGCATGCGTCGGCAAGCGCGATGACTTCAGCGTCCAGCGCAGGATCATCGACGCCGATTGCCTCTACGCCCACCTGCTGCAACTGACGGTAACGGCCTGCCTGCGGGCGTTCATAGCGGAAGAATGGCCCCGCGTAGGAAAGCTTGACCGGCAACTGACCGCGATCCAAATTGTGCTCAATGACCGCGCGCATCACGCCCGCGGTACCCTCCGGGCGCAGGGTGACGGAGCGGCCGCCGCGGTCGGCGAACGTGTACATCTCCTTGGTGACGACGTCCGTCGATTCACCTACGCCACGTGCAAAAAGCCCGGTGTCCTCGAAAATTGGCAGCTCAATGTGCTCATAGCCCGCAAGTCGTGCGCGGTGCTGGAATGAGTTTCGCACCGCCTCGAATTCGCGGGAGACCGGCGGGACGTAATCCGGCACGCCCTTGGGCGCGGAGAATGGCTTCAACTTCTTTGGCTTCTGGCTAGAGTTCACCCCGCTAACTCTACCTGCCAACTCTCACGAGGTGTCAGCCAGGCTAGGTGAGGTTTTGCAGGAACGGGTTGGTCGCGCGCTCCTCGCCTATCGACGATGCGGAGCCATGGCCCGGAAGAATCATGAGGTCATCCGCCAGCGGGAGGACCTTATCCTTCAACGACTGCTGCATGTGCTCCGGACTACTGCCCGGCAAATCTACGCGACCGATAGCCCCCTTAAAGAGGACGTCCCCGCTGAAGACAATCTCATCTTCCCCATCGGAAGCGCGCAGCATCACGCATCCCGGAGAGTGACCCGGAGCGTGAATGACTTCGAAATTCAACCCTGCCCACTTTACTTCGTCGCCATCCTCGAAGAAATCGGCTTCCGTATAAGCCTGCATAGAATCGATGTCAAAGAGGTGTCCGAAAGAAGAACCGCCGAGCTTCGGATTGGCCAGCAACACATTGTCGCTTTCGTGAATGAAGACGGGGATATCCCAGAAGTCGGAGGCCTCCGCGACATCGCGGACATGGTCGATATGACCATGGGTCAGCAGAATTGCTTCCGGCTTCCAATCTCGCTTCTCAACCTCGCCGCGTACTACCTCGAACGCCCCCATGCCCGGGTCAACAATGACGCATGGGGTGGACAGGCCGTCCATTTCCGGAGCGCCTGTTGCCACGTAGCAGTTGGTTTGAAAAGGGCCGGCTGCAAAACCAAATATCTCCATGGCGCTCCATTGTAACGATTGTGTACAGCCCCCGGCAGGCTATTTGCGCCTTCCAACAACGGGAAGAGAGCACCTTTCCCCTTGCTCGTTGGCCTGTCATCTCGCAAATGGGAAGCAATCCCGGGCATAATGGTCGATTGTGTACGCGACGGTGACCGACTGAGCTGTTACTTCAAATGCGGTCACTATCAATGGGCAAAATCGTCCGCTGGTGTTCCGTCACCAGCAATAGATGACTAACAGATACGGAGAAAGACTAGTGGCCAATAATGAGCAAAGGCGCAAAGATGCGATGCGGACGCTCGAGCGCGAACTTAAGCGCCGTGCACGTGCCGAGAAGCTGAAGCCACTGGGCGTTGTCGTAACTACCTTGGCTATCCTGCTCTTTATCGGTGGCGGCATCTACTTGCTGACCACGGCTGGCGGCGCTGACGACAATGAGGCCGCTGATGAATCCACGACTCCAGTCGAACCTGCAGCTCTGACAGCTACTCCTGTCAGCGGTGAAAAGGTTCCAATGAAGCGCTCTTCCCCACTTCCGGAAACCGTGACCTGTGACTACCCGGATGATGGCGAGGCATCGAAGGACATAGATAAGCCAGCTACCGACAACGTTCCCGCCACTGGCACTGTAACCATCACCCTGAAGACTAACCAGGGCGACATTCCGATGGAGCTGGACCGCGCTATTTCACCTTGCGGCGTCAATGCAATTGAGCACATGGCCAAGTCCGACTACTTCAATGACACTGTGTGCCACCGTATTACCGGTGGTGGCCTGAACGTTCTGCAGTGTGGCGACCCGACTGGTACCGGTACCGGCGGCCCGGGCTTCAAGTTCGCTGGCGAATGGCCGGTCAAGGATTCTGGTCTGGATCAGAATACCCCGTTGGTGTACCCGAAGGGCTCTATCGCCATGGCAAACCCGAGCGACCCAGATGCCAACGGCAGCCAGTTCTTCCTCAACTGGGCAGATTCTCAGCTGCCTCCGCAGTACACCGTGCTTGGCTCCATGACTGACGAGGGCACCAAGACGGTTGCGGACATTGCGAAGAACGGTATCGAGGGCGGCGGTACCTCTGACGGTAAGCCAGCTAAGGAAGTCCGTATTGAGAAGGCGGAAGTCAAGTAGCTGACTCAACTGACTGATTCAGAAATTAATCAAAAACAGGGCCAAGGTGTTTCACCTTGGCCCTGTTTTAATACCTACGCGGCCTCATCCTTTTTCACATATCGATGGGCTGCTAAACCGCCTACTGACCAGAAGTAATGCGGTAGACATCGAAGACTCCCTCGACACCGCGCAGAATGTTGAAGATATAGCCCATCTGCTTAGTGTCCGAAACCTCGAAGCTAAAACGCATTACGGCAACGCGGTCATCGGAGGTATGGGAGGACGTCGACAGGATTGAGACCTTCTGATCGGAGAAGACGCGAGTAATCTCCGAGAGCAGTCCATGACGGTCAAGTGCTTCGATTTGCACCGTAACCATGAAGACCGCACCGGAGGAATCTGTTGCCCAGGAGACCTCGATAATGCGCTCCGGCTCCTGGTGCAGCTTCTCCGCATTAGTGCAGTCCGTACGGTGCACACTGACCCCACCGCCGCGGGTGACGAAGCCAAAGATGGCATCGCCCGGCACAGGCGTACAGCATTTGGCAAGCTTAGCGGCCATATCCGCGCTGCCTTCTACCAACACACCCGTGCTGTCAGCGCGGCGCGGAGTGTTGTGCACGTTCATCTTTGAAATTGGCGTGCGGGAGACCAACTGCTCTTCGGCATCGTCCGCACTCGAAAACTGCGCCATCAGCCGGTGAGTCACATGCTGCGCTGAGACCTGCCCCTTACCGATAGCGGTATAGAGCGCATCGACATCCGCATAGTGCAGCTCGGAGGCAATCTGCTTGATGGACGCCGGAGTGAACAGGCGGTGCATCGGCAGACCGCCGCGCTGTACCTCTGCAGCCAGCGCGTCACGGCCGGCATCGAGTGCCTCTTCGCGGCGCTCCTTGGCAAACCACTGACGGATCTTTGCCCGCGCACGTGGAGTTTTAACAAACTTCTCCCAGTCCTTAGACGGACCGGAATCGGCATCCTTGGACGTGAAAATCTCGACGCGGTCGCCAGTTTTTAGCGGTGATTCCAACGCCACTAGCTTGCCGTTGACTTTGGCACCAATACATCGGTGACCTACTTCAGTATGGACCGCGTAGGCAAAGTCGACCGGCGTGGAGTCCGCAGGCAATGTGATGACATCGCCCTTAGGTGTGAACGCAAAAATTTCAGTGACTGAGAGGTCATAGCGCAGGGAGTCCAGGAACTCGTTAGGATCTGCGGCCTCGCGCTGCCAATCCAGCAGCTGACGCATCCACGCCATCTGATCGACTTCGGCGGAATCTCCCTTGTGAGACCCCTTGGTTTCCTTGTAGCGCCAGTGTGCGGCAATGCCGTACTCAGCGTTGTAGTGCATCTCATGGGTGCGAATCTGCACTTCTAGCGGGGAGCCACCTGGACCGATGACCGTTGTGTGCAACGACTGGTAAACCCCGAAACGCGGCGCGGAAATATAGTCCTTGAATCGCCCCGGCATAGGTTTGAACAGCGAGTGGACGGCACCCATCGCGGCATAGCAATCCTTGGTCGTGTCCACCAGAACTCGAAGTCCGACCAGGTCAAAAATCTCGTCGAATTCGTGGCCGCGGACAATCATCTTCTGATAAATCGACCAGTAGTGCTTCGGCCTGCCCTGTACCTCAGCAGCAATGTGAGACTCCTTCAGATCCTTCTGAATCATCTCGGAGACTTCCTGGATGTACCGGTCCCGCTGCGGCGCTCGATCTGCGACCAAACGCACAATCTCGTCGTACTTCTTCGGGTACAAAATGGCGAAGGAGAGATCTTCCAACTCCCACTTCACGCTGGCCATTCCCAAACGATGCGCCAGCGGTGCAATCACCTCGAGGGTCTCACGGGCCTTCTTAGCCTGCTTTTCCGGCGGCAGGAAGCGCATTGTGCGCATGTTATGCAGCCGGTCAGCCACCTTGATAACCAGCACGCGCGGGTCCTGGCTCATGGCGATAATCATCTTTCGCACGGTCTCTGCCTCGGCGGCGGAGCCCAACGCGACCTTATCCAATTTGGTCACGCCGTCGACCAGTCGTGCGACTTCTGGGCCGAAGTCCCGCTCCAGGTCCTCCAGCGTGTAATCGGTATCTTCGACCGTGTCATGCAGCAGCGCTGCCACCAGCGTGGTGGTATCCATGCCGATCTCGGCGGCAATAGTGGCGACTGCAAGCGGGTGAGTGATGTATGGCTCGCCGGATTTCCGGTACACGCCGTCGTGAAGGCGCTCGGCGGTATCGTAGGCACGCTGAAGCACAGCCAAATCTGCGCGCGGATGCACCTGTCGATGCACCGCGACAAGGGGATCTAGCACCGGGCGGATTTTCGTTCTGTTGCCGGTAAGGCTTCGCGCTAGGCGGGCACCATAACGGCGTGCGGGCCCTTCAGCCATGACTCATTCACCCCTTATTAACCACGTACAAAGGCAGATCAGCAAGCTTCTCCCGAGCTCCCAGCCCTTCAACCTCCAGCACGGTGCACAGCCCGGTTACCTCGACTCCAGCTGTCTCCAGCAGGGCGCGAGCTGCACACAGGGTGCCACCAGTTGCCAACACATCGTCGACAAGTACGGCCTTCTTGCCCTTCAGCTCAAAACCACTAGCCGGAATCTCAAGCGCGGCCGTACCATATTCCAGTTCATAGGTCTCGGTCAGCACAGGCGGTGGCAGCTTACCCTTCTTACGAATAGCGAGCACCCCCAGTCCGAGCTTGTACGCCACCGCAGAACCCAGCAGGAATCCACGCGCATCTAGGCTGCCTATAACATCAGCCCCGAACTCTTCCACCTTGGCGGAAATCTCGTCCACAATCAGGGCGAACGTCGTGGCGTCGGCAAGCGCCGGCGTCAGGTCCTCGAAGAGTACGCCCTCAACTGGAAAATCGGGCACGAACCGAATCTGATCGGCTAATGCCTCACGCGCGTGTGCATACGACACAGGTTTAAGCTCCTTTTCGGCGAAAAGAAAAAGTGCGGGTACCTGTCAACGATACCCGCACAATGCGCTTTTAAAGTAGTTTCACCCGAACCACTGGGAGGCGCTACCTCCTACTGCCCCGGACGCCAGGACAGCGGCTTGTCTTCATCGCCCTCAAGCTTCGGAGTCGTCACCGTTCGTTTCGGCGTCGAATGTTCCATCTCGCTTGCCGACGGCTCCTTCGAGGCCGAGTCCTCCGCAACATCAGTGGTGGCGGAATCGGTGCCCGAACCGGCTCCCTCAGATGCCTTTGCGCGGGCAGACAGTACCGCCTCTTCATGCTTGCGGTATTCACGCTGCCGCGACTTAAGAGACACCAACAGCGACGAAGCCAGGAAGATCGAAGAGAACGTACCTTGAATAATGCCGATGAGCTGAACGAGTGCAAGGTCCTTCAGCGTTCCGACCCCTAGCATGCCCACGGCGATGACCATCAGTGCCAGGATTGGCAGGAGCGTCGACACCGTGGTGTTGATAGAACGCATGATGGTTTGGTTGACCGCCAGGTTCACCAACTCGGCGTAACTTCTACGGGTCGATGAACGATAGCCTGCCGTGTTCTCGTCGACCTTGTCGAAAACCACGACGGTGTCGTACAGGGAGAACGACAGCACTGTCAGCAAGCCGATAATGGTTGCCGGGGTGACGTCAAGACCAATGAGCGCGTAGATGCCCATAATCACGATTGCATCCACAACCAGGGCGAGAATTGCGGCAATGGCCATGTCGCGCTCGAAGTGAATGGTGATGTAGATGAACACCAGACCCAGGAACACCACTGCAGCCAGCAGCATTCGGTTGGTAATCGAAGAGCCCCACGACTCCGACACGGTCGAGTCACCAATGGCATCCGGGGTCTGCTGCCCCTGCACATCGACGGGCTTGAATGCATCATTCAACGCGATACGAGCACTATTAATCTCGTCCTGAGTCAGCTTCTCAGAGGTGATCTCCAGGATTCGGCCCTCACCAGAACCGATAATTTGCACCAGCTCCGGCTTCACGCCGGTCGCCTCGGTGAAAACCTCCTCGGCCTGCTCAGTTGTCACTGAGGCCGGCGGCATAGTCATCTTGGTACCGCCCTCGAAGTCGATACCGAAGCTGAACCCGCGAATCAGCATCGCTGCGAAAGCAACAACGATGATGGCGACGGCAATCTGGTACCAGCGCTTCCGCTTGCCGACGATGTTGATTCCACCCTCGCCGGTGTAGAGGCGGCGGAAGAAGGAGTCGTCTTTCACGCTTTCTGGCTCAGTGATTAGCGCCGGATTCGTCTGAGTAGTATTCATGGATTCCTACTTCCCCTCATTCGCGCTGGAGTGAGCTGCACCGGTGTCGGCAGCCGTACTGGCGGAGGCATCGGAGGCTCCGGCCTTCTTACCGGCAGCTACAGTCTTATTCCTCTGTGCAATCTCCATGACCGAGCCGAAGCCGTTCATCGACGGCTTGGACAAAGCTGGCCACTTACGAGTAGCCAGGATGACCAACGGCGCAGTCACGAGGAAAGCCGTCACAATGTCGAATGCTGTGGAGAGACCAAGTGTGAACGCGAAACCGCGGACATCGCCAACGGCCAGGATGTAAAGAACCACAGCCGCAATGATGGACACAAAGTTACCCGATAGGATGGTGCGCCGTGCTCGTCGCCAAGCGTGCGGAACCGCGGAGCGGAAAGTTCTACCCGCGCGGATTTCGTCCTTAATGCGTTCGAAGAAGACGATGAAGGAGTCAGCCGTTACGCCGATAGAGATGATGATGCCGGCGATGCCAGCGAGATCGAGCGAGTAGCCAATCCAACGACCAAGAAGGACAAGGACGCCGTAGACCATCGCTCCAGCTGCTGCCAGCGAAACCAGCGAAATCACGCCCAGGCCGCGGTAGAGAGCAATCGCGTAGACGACAATCAGGGCGATACCGATAATGCCGGCAAGCAGACCGGCTTCCAAGGAAGCCGAACCAAGCATGGCCGGGATAGTCGTGGTGGTGCCGCCCGGCTCGCTGTCCTCACCTGCGAACGACAGCGGCAGTGCACCATAACGCAGGTTATTGGCCAGCCCCTGTGCCTCGTCGATTGAGAAGTCGCCCGTGATGCGGGTGGCAGAACCAACTGGGGTTGCCTCCTGAATCACCGGGGCGGAAATGACCTTCGAGTCCAACACGATAGCGACCTGCCGCTGCAGGTAGTCATTGGTCAACTTGGTCCATGTGCGAGCGCCGGTGTCATTCTTCCCGGACTTGAAGCTAAAGGAGACCTGAATCTGACCAGACTGCTGATCGTAACCACCGTTAATCGGCGCATTGGTATCAATAGCGTCGCCGGACAGACGCTGGCCCTTGGCCTCGTCCTCCTGCCCAATCAACAGCGGAGCCTTGCCCAGGAAGATGGCTTTACCGCCTTCGGGCGCACAGGTCACCAGCGGCTTGGCCGGGTCATCGGCACCCTGTAGCGGATCAACTGCATCGCGGTTATCGCAGGTCATCAGCGCAGCAGCTGCAAACTGTGTCGTTGGGTCTTCGGACTGGCGAGTCGCCAACAGCACGTCACGAACCTTCGTACGCAGCTCGGCCGCTTCAATCGAGTTCGCCGGCTTTGCCGGAGCTGTTGCATCCAACTTCGGGGCTTCGCCCAGCGACTTGGACAGTTCCTCGGGAACCGGCTGATCTGGGTTCTGTTCCTTGAAGGCATCAATTGCACGCTTCTGTGTTTCGTTCATGTCCTTGTAGAGGTCATCAACGCGTTTGGCGGCATCCTCCTTCGACAGGACACCGACTGAGACCCAATCTTCAGCAGTCTTCTTAACTACCTCGCCAAAGGCAGCTTCATCAGGGCCCTGGGTGGGCTGTTCTACCGGACGGAAGAAGAGCTGCGAAGTCTGGCCGAGCGTACGCGCCTCCTGTGAGTCTTCACCCGGCACGGTAATGACCAGCGTGTCACCATCGGTGACAACTTGAGCGCCGCTGACACCCATGCCGTTTACGCGGTTCTCCAGAATCTTGCGAGCCTGGTCCAGCTGATCGCGCGTCGGCTTTTCGCCCTGCGGCACCAAGGTTACTCGAGTACCACCCTGCAAGTCGATGCCCAACTTTGGCTTGGCTGATCCGCCGCCGGTGAAAAAGACGAGTGCGTACGTAAGAATGAGGAAGCCGACAAACAGTGCCAACAGCCACTGTGGCCAGTTCCTCTTGAATGTATTCGCACCTGATCTGGATTTGCTGTTCAAAGCAAAGTCTCCTGAATCGTGACGTTTAGGTACTTAAGCGTTTCGGGTAGAAACGCAGGTCTATAACCGCACCGCGAAATCGCGCGATACCAGGAAGAGGCATTGCGGGCGTCGCTAAGCAAAGCTATAAACACCAACCGCTAGAGAATAACCGATTTAGCGTAGTGCGCCGGTTTTGACTTGTACCTATTTAGTGAAAATCTTGCCCACGCTTGCCGACGGCGAAACCTGGGACGCGCCCGCTAACCCCACGGCGCACGCTACAGCTTGGATGCATGCAAACCAGCAGGGCGTGGGCGTGCAAAAAACTGCTACTGCTTTTCGGTGGAAGTGGAACCGTCTGTACCCGTGTTATCCGAGTTACTCGGAGTATTCGGGTTCTCGACCTGCTCATTGATGTCCGAAGCGGCATTGTCATCCGGACCGTGGCCGGTGATTTCTTGGACATCGCCGACGTGGTCATCTGGCGCATCGGAAACACGGCCACGTCGATCACGGTGAGCGTAGCTAGCTCCGGTACCGGTGGTGAGGTTGCGGGCAATGGCGCCCTTTTCCCAACGGGTCACGATGCCGTCAGCGATAATCAGGTCGACGGTTGTTTCGGTCGTATCAACGACCACACCATGCATACCGGAACCGGTGATGACCTCTGCGCCCGGGGCCAACTTATCCTGCATGTCCCGAATGGTGCGCACCTGCTTGTTCTGCTTGATGATCTGCCAAATTGGCAGCGCCAGGAACAAGAAAATAAGTAGGAGGAGAATAGTTTGATCCATGTCTGCCGAGTTTAACGAATTGCCAGCTAGCAATTCCACACTGCCCCGGCCAGGTCGATGAGAAAGCTATTCTCCGATAGTTCCCTCCGGAGGCTGCAACCCCAAGTGCCGCCATGCTCGGGCAGTTGCAACACGTCCGCGCGATGTACGCGCAATCATCCCGGCACGGACCAAGTAGGGCTCGCACACTTCTTCCACAGTCGAGGGCTCCTCACCGACTGCCAGCGCCAGGGAATTCACGCCCACCGGGCCGCCACCGTGCCCCTTGACCAGGGCAGTCAGCACTGCGCGGTCCAAGCGGTCCAGCCCAAGCTCATCGACATCGAAGACAATCAACGCCGCCTTGGCCGCACCAAGATCAATAACGCCACCGGAGTGAACATCTGCGAAATCGCGAACGCGACGCAGTAGGCGGTTGGCAATTCGCGGGGTACCTCGCGAACGCGAGGCAATCTCCACTGCAGCCTCTGGGCTGATATCCACCCCGAGGATCCCAGCGGCACGGGTAACCACCTTTGTCAGATCCTCGACCTCGTAGAACTCCATCTGCGCAGTAAAACCGAAACGGTCACGCAGTGGGCCAGTCAGCATACCCGAGCGCGTCGTTGCGCCTACCAGCGTAAAAGGTGGAATCTCGAGTGGAATTGACGTAGCTCCAGGCCCCTTGCCCACGATGACATCAATACGGAAATCTTCCATTGCCATGTAGAGCATTTCCTCCACGGGCCTGGCAATGCGGTGGATCTCGTCAATGAAGAGTACATCGCCCTCGAGCAGGTTCGATAGCATTGCTGCCAAATCGCCAGCGCGAATAAGCGCCGGACCGGACGTCATTCGCAGGGACGACCCCATCTCCTGCGCAATAATCATGGCCATGGTGGTCTTACCCAGGCCGGGAGGTCCCGACAGCAGAATGTGGTCCGGAGTCACATTTCGTCCCCGTGCCCCGGAGAGCACCAAATCCAGCTGCTCGCGGACCTTGGGTTGGCCGATAAACTCCCCTAACGACTTTGGTCGCAGGTTCGATTCCGCATCGACTTCCTCGACCTGAGCGCGGGCATCGACATCACGTTGTGCACCATTTCCCCCACCGCCAAAATGGTCGTTGGCTGCTCCATCTAAAGAGTCCCTGAAGGGATTGCCCGACACGTTAAACTCCGTGCGCTCGATATCGCTCATAGTCCCCTCATCCTAGTGCACTGCCATTTTTCATCATCAATGTAGCTGCAGGTCCTCGACCTGGATTTACTTTTCGCCCAATGTCTTTAGCGCCGCCTTCAGCGCCATTGATGTATCCAAGGTCGGATCAATCCGAACAACAGTCTCCGCTGCCTCATTCGCATCAGCTTCCGGGAACCCAAGCCCGACCAAAGCACCAACGACCTGATCCAGATCTGCCTTCAAAACAATGCCAGGCGCTGCTCCGCTTGCAGCTTCCTCCGGCTGGGATACCGCCCTATCCGCGAAAACCTCGACCTTATCCTTCAACTCAACCAACAGGCGCTCCGCCAATCGCTTGCCGACGCCGTTAGCCGCCTGGAGGGCCTTGGCATTCTTTGAGGCAACCGCATTGGCAATCTCGGCCGGCGACAGTACCGATAGAACAGACATCGCTACTTTTGGCCCCACTGTCGAGACAGTGCGCAAGAGCGCAAACATCTCACGTTCCTGCGAGTTGGCAAAACCAAAAAGCGTAATCGCATCTTCACGAACCGCCATTGTGGTCAACATGAAAGTCTGCTCATGCCTCACCAACTGAGAAGCTAACCTGCCCGTAATGGTGACCAAATGCCCGACACCACCGCACTCGATAACGCAATAGTCCGCACCGAGATCGATAACCTCACCGCGTAGAGATGCAATCACTTCTCACAATTCCTTTCACTACGGCTTCCCGAAAGACACCGAGATAAACGCCGAACTCACAAGTGTGCTCTAGCAGGCTCCCCTACCGCGAGGGATTCTCACGGCGAGAAAGCTCCAACTCCCGCTCCTCGTGTTGCTTAGCAAGCGCAGCCAAGGTGTCGCGCTGGCGTTGCAGAACCGGACCACGCCAACAGTGGCAGATAGCGATGGCCAACGCATCCGCTGCGTCCGCAGGTTTTGGCGGAGTTTCCAACCCGAGGATTCTCGTCACCATCATGGTCATCTGCTTCTTATCAGCCCGACCGTTGCCGGTAAGCGCCTTCTTTACCTCCGACGGCGTGTACATATGCACTTCCAAACCGCGTCTCGCCGCAGCGAGGACAAGGACACCAACCGCGTGCGCAGTCTGCATTACGGTGGACACATTGCCGCGCTCGAATACCCGTTCCATCGCAACCACGTCCGGCTCGTACTCATCCATCCACTGCTCCACGGCATTGGAAAGCCGTAGAAGACGATCCTCCAACGATGCCGTGGTTGGTGTGCGGGCGACCCCCACCGCAATGGGAATGACTTTCCTGCCCTGAGCACCTTCCGCAATGGAGAGACCACAACGAGTAAGGCCAGGGTCGATACCCATCACCCGCAGAGATCCAGCTCGATAATTCACCTCTCCACTAATACCACATTTCGAACAGCTGTTTGTATCGTAGCTACACGGGGCACCAACCGTTGATTCTGATAGGTTTAACACCATGAATTCACCGAAGAAGCTCTACGGCGTTCTCGCTGCAGCTGAAATGGTCACGTGGGCTCTGCTGCTCTTGGGGCTGGCACTGAAGTACCTGTTCAAAGTCACTGACATCGCCACCACCATCTTCGGCGGCATCCACGGTTTTACGTTCCTGTGCTACGTAGTCACCACCATCATGGTGTGGATCAACCAGCAGTGGAGCTTTGGCCGCGGTGTCATCGGCCTCGCCTCTTCTATCATTCCATTCGCAACCTATCCGTTTGAACGAAACACCCTGAAGGCAGGCCTCTTGGATCGGCCCTGGCGCTTTACCGACGAATCCGAGGAGCCACAGGACATTTTCGAGTGGGCACTCGCGATGATTATTCGCCGCCCGTTTATCTCGGCATTCGTCATCCTCATTGTTCTCGTCGTGGTCTTCACACTGTTGCTGATGGCCGGACCTCCGACTCAGTGGTTCTCCTAAAACGGTTCAACTAAAACTTTCAGAAACCAAAATCGGTTTAATAGACAAAAATATGTCCGCCTGGCGTGTCGACCGGCGCGTCGGCGGGCGGGCACCCTTCGCTACTTACCCCAATGCGAGTTACTGACTGCGTTTATGACAAAAATGACCTGAAAAATCGTCTGAAAGTGACATAAACCTGCACAGTTTCACATTTGCAGCCGTATTCACACGCGCAGCCCGTAATTTTTTGAGGTTGCCAGTGTGTCGGGTTGTCAGTTTTTCTCCTTAACCCCAGGGTGTGGAGCTACCCGCAGGCGGGCTCTGACCAGTCGCTATCCTGAGGATCAGACACACTCTTTGACTCTGTCTGTCTCTCTCCCCCCCCAAAAAAAATCCCCATCGGACGACTCTCCGATGGGGATCTTCCATTCACACCAGCTCGCCGCGCAATTCAGCGCTGCAGACTACCCTGCACGAGCATCCTTTAACGCCGGGAAGCCGGTCAGCGGAACCGTCGCCAAGCAAACGCCTAGTCTTCGAGTTCGGCGATAACCTCGTCGCTGATGTCGGCGTTCGAGTAGACGTTCTGCACGTCGTCGGACTCTTCGAGAGCGTCAATCAGACGGAAGAGCTTGCGTGCACCGTCAGCATCGAGAGCCACCGTGGTAGAAGCGCGGTAGTCCTGATCTGCGGAGTCGTACTCCATTTCGGCATCGACAAGAGCGGTGCGGACATTCATCAGATCGGTAAAGGCGGAGACAACCTCGAACTTTTCGCCCAGGTCGTTGACCTCCTCTGCACCAGCATCGAGAACCGCCATAAGCAGGTCATCCTCGGTCAGCTCGCCCTTCGGCAGCTCGACGACACCCTTCTTTTCGAAGAGGTACGCCACGGCGCCGTTGTCTGCCATGTTGCCGTTGTTCTTGTTGAACGCCGAGCGCACATCGGAAGCAGCACGGTTACGGTTATCGGTCAGGCACTCCACAATCAAAGCGACACCGCCAGGTGCGTAACCTTCGTAGACAATGGTCTCCCAGTCAGCACCGCCGGACTCCTCGCCGGAACCACGCTTGCGGGCACGCTCAATGTTGTCGTTGGGAACCGAGGCCTTCTTGGCCTTCTTAATCATGTCATCGAGGGTGGGGTTACCAGCAGGATCACCGCCGCCGGTACGAGCCGCGACCTCGATGTTCTTGATCATCTTTGCCCACTCTTTGGCGCGCTTGGCGTCATTAGCAGCCTTCTTGTGCTTTGTGGTTGCCCATTTTGAATGACCCGCCATGTGCTAGTTCCTACCATTCCTCTCGTCAATACCCATGTAGATGGGAATTCGTCAGGTGTTCATTATACAAACCGGGGATTTAAATGCCGACAAGCTCTCGCAAAAAGAACTCGTGGAGCCGCGTCTCCCCCGTCGACTCCGGGTGAAAGCTGGTGGCCATCGCAGCCCCCTGCCGTACTCCGACCACTGTACCTGCGGTCTCTCCAGCCGATTCTGGCACCCGCGCTAGCACCTCAACATCATCACCGACACGCTCGACCCACGGTGCGCGAATAAAGGCGGCGTGTACAGGCGGCTGGTCACCACTGATCGCCAGCTGCGGAATATCCAAGTCAGTTTCGAAGGAATCCACTTGCCGGCCAAATGCGTTACGACGGACGGTGATGTCAATCGCCCCCAGGCTAACGGCATCCGGACGGGTATCGAGCACTTCGTCGGCAAGCAAAATCATGCCGGCGCAGGTGCCATATGCCGGAAGGCCATCGCGGAGGGCTTCCCGCAGCGGGTCTTCAAGCTCATTGAAGACCATCAGCTTGCTCATGGTTGTGGACTCGCCGCCGGGCAAAATTAGGCCGCTAAGCCCTTCCAGATCACGGGGCAAGCGCACCTTTCGGTGCGGGACGCCGAGCTGGTCAAGCACATATCCGTGTTCGGCAACGTTGCCCTGAAGAGCGAGGATACCGATTGTTTCCTGTGTCATTAATCTAGGTTCTCACTGCGAGCATCGAAGTTCGTCGCCACTGGCACGGGCTCGACACCCGGGGCCAGGCTTCGGGTCAGCCCTTCCTGCGTGACGACGGCCACGAGCTCGCCCTTTTGGTTAAAGATGCGACCGTGAGTCAATGCGCGACCCGCGTGCGCCGATGGCGAAATCTGGTCGTAGAGCAGCCATTCATCCGCACGGAACGGACGCATAAACCACATCGCGTGGTCGAGGCTGGCTTCCTGGACCTCAACGCCTGGATGCGGAACGAGTGCCGATGACAGCAAAGTCATATCCGACATATACGCCAGCGTGCAGACATGGAAGGTCTCGTTATCCGGCAGGCGATCCTTGCACCGGAACCACACCAGCTGCTGGGACGGGGTGTACTTGTTGTGTTCGAACTGATCATTCGGCACTACCCGGATATCCCAGTCCGCCCACTCGCGCATTAGTAGACGACGTGTGTTCGTCATCTCAGAGGTGTCGGTGACCACATCTTCAGGATCTGGCACCTTGCGCATCACGTCAGAGTGCTCGAGTCCCTCATCCCCCTTACGGTGGAAGCTGACCTGCATTACGAAAATCGTACGGCCATCTTGCACAGCTTCGACGGATCGGTGGCAGAAAGACCGTCCATCGCGAATACGCTTGACCATGTACACCGTCGGGATATGGGGGCGGCCCGGGCCTACAAAGTAGGCGTGGAGGGAGTTCACCGCGAAGGTATTACCCACCGTGCGCGTCGCCGCGACGAGGGACTGGCCGGCAACTTGGCCACCGAAAGTGCGCTGCAGGATTGACTTAATGACTGGGCCACGGAAAATGTCCCGGTCAATCTGCTCCAGATCTAATACCTCGCGGATGTTAGCCATTTTTACCAGCCACGCTCAGCGAGTCGGTGCGGCTGCGGAATCTCGTCGACGTTGATGCCGACCATTGCCTCGCCGAGACCGCGGGAGACATCAGCGATGACCTTCGGATCATCGTAGTGCTGGGTTGCCTGGACGATAGCCTTGGCGCGCTTCTCCGGATCACCGGACTTGAAGATACCGGAACCAACAAAGACACCCTCAGCACCGAGCTGCATCATCATTGCAGCGTCAGCCGGAGTTGCAATGCCACCTGCGGTGAACAGCACGACTGGCAACTTACCGGTCTCAGCGACCTCGCGTACCAGCTCGTACGGTGCCTGCAGCTCCTTGGCGGCAACGTAGAGCTCGTCCGGAGCCATAGAACGCAGACGGTTAATCTCAGCGCGGATGGTGCGCATGTGAGTCACAGCGTTGGAGACATCACCGGTACCGGCCTCGCCCTTGGAGCGAATCATGGCAGCGCCCTCGTTGATGCGGCGCAGAGCCTCACCCAGGTTGGTCGCACCACAGACGAACGGCACGGTGAAGTCAAACTTGTCGATGTGGTTCGAGTAGTCGGCCGGGGTCAGAACCTCGGACTCGTCAATGAAGTCAACACCGAGGGACTGCAGAACCTGTGCCTCAACAAAGTGGCCGATACGGGCCTTGGCCATAACCGGAATGGAGACGGCATTGATAATGCCCTCAATCATGTCCGGGTCAGACATACGTGACACGCCACCCTCTGCGCGAATATCGGCGGGGACGCGCTCCAGCGCCATCACGGCAGTTGCGCCGGCATCCTCAGCGATCTTGGCCTGCTCCGGAGTAACGACGTCCATAATGACGCCGCCCTTCATCATCTCAGCGAAACCGCGCTTGACGCGTGCGGTGCCCTGCCCGGAGTTGTTCTCAACCGTGCTCAACGAACCCTACTTCCCTAATAAAACTGGTGAATGTGACTGTTTGTAGTCGTTTAACACTATAACGCCTGAACTAGACAGTGCTGTTCATTGAGTCAGAAAACACCGCGAACTTCCAGCACAACAGCGGGTTTTCCCACAATTAAGCCGTTGTCAGTCCATCTGCAACATCGAAATATTCCGGTTCAGGTGCAGTGCCCGCCAGCCGCAGCGCGCGCACTAGCGGCCTGGCTCGCAGTGCTTTCGTATCCGTCACCGCATCATTGTAGAAACGGCGGGCGAGCTCGAGCCGCGTATGGGCGTCAGAAAGCTCAATTGCCATCGTCCGGTCCACGGGCTGTTCCTCATAGAGCGCCACAATTTTCCTAGTCAGTTCGTTTTCCACGTCTGCACGCTGCCCAGTGTTGTTGGCTCTAAGTGGTGTGGCTTCCACCTTCGCCACTACCCCGGCGAGTTCCGGGTAGGCGGCACGAGCGACTGCGGCCCTTCGCCCCAACGCCGCTTCCAGTGAAGAACGCGCCAAGTCCGTGCGAATGTGCATACGGTTCAAACGCGTCGCTGTCGATGAAGCCACCAAACCGCCAACGAGTACGACAATCAGCGCAATGACTAGGACAACGACCCAGATTGGAACGGTTACGTCCACCGAAAACCCACTTTCACTCCGCTGCGTTTAATCAGCTGCCACGACGGAAATCTCTATGGCGCAATGACGACCTTTTCGCCATCCATGCGCACCGTATCGTACACACGCAGAACGCCGTCGGCGACCTGCGACCAGTCATACTCCCAAGCCCGCTTATGCCCGAGTGCGCGAAGCTCCTCCCCCAACTTTGGCTGCGTCAAAAGGCGTACGACTGCATCCGCAAGGTCTGCGGAGTTACCGTTTTCAAAGTGAAGCCCGTAATGGCCGTCGTCAAGCACGAGTTTGAACGCATCGATGTCGCTGGAGATCACCGGCGCACCCGCCGCCATCGCCTCTACCAGCACGATGCCGAAACTCTCCCCACCACGCTGCGGGGCAATGTACGCATCCGCATCGGCGAGTATTGACGCCTTAGCATCCTCCGACAGTCTGCCGACGAAATGCAGGACATCTGCGTTTCTGCCCGCTTTACGACGAGCTGCCGCGATATCACCATCACCAACGACACAGACCTCAAGCTGTGGAATCTCCGCACGTATTGTTGGCAACGCGTCGAGCAAGACGTCAAAGCCCTTACGAGATTCGTCGAAGCGTCCGAGGAAGACAAGCCGATAGACCCCTTCACGCCGTGGCGGAATCTCAGGCAACGATGAGGCGGCCGGGCAGGACTCGAAATCTCCAACACGGACACCATTGGGAATGAGAACCGGGTCGCCGCCGAGTTGCTCAACCTGCCAGCGACGAGCCACTTCCGAGACAGCGATGCCTCCCCGAATGCGTTCAAGGTACTTCCGCAAAAATGGCGTGGCCAACTTCAATGCTAGGGAGTCCGTCGCCGCAGAGTGATAGGTCGCGACAATCGGCCCGACCGAGTTTACTAACGACAGCATTGAAAAACTGGGCGAATTCGGCTCATGGATATGAAGAATGTCGAAGCTACCCTCCTCAATCCATGTGCGGACTCGACGGCTGGTGCGGGGACCAAAAGATAGCCGAGCGACCGAGCCGTTATACGGAATCGGGATGGCGGCACCACCTCGAACAACGAAATCCGGCACGTCCGCCTGCGCGCTAGCTGGGCCGATAAGACTGACCTCGTGGCCGCGACGGATAAACTCCTCACACAAGTCAATCGCGTGAGCTTGAACCCCTCCTGGGACATCGAACGAGTACGGGCACACCATTCCGATTCGCACGGCTACTTTGACCTCTTCTTATCCGCCGGCCACAGTGGCTGCATCATGTGCCAATCCGCTGGATGCTGGGCAATATCAGATTCAAAAACAGTAGCGATGTCCTGGACAATGTCAGGTAGATCGCGCCCCTCAGTCGGCACGAATGGATGCGCTACAAAACGCCAACCATCGCGCGTGTAGGACAGGCCCGCGGGCATAAGCCGAGCGCCCGTGTCCTGTGCCAGCTTTGCTGCACCGACCGGCATTGTCGTCTGCTCGCCGAAAAAAGTGACCGGGACCCCGTGGCCGCCGAAGTCACGATCAGACAGCAGGCACACAACGCCACCTTCTTCCAATCGCTTCTGCAGTTCCGGCATCGCGGGTTTGCCACCGGTAAGCGGGAGAATGTGGAATCCGAGGGATTCGCGGTACTCCACGAAAGCGTCGTAAAGTACCTCTGGCTTCAGCCGTTCCGCCACGGTACTGAACCGACCATGGCGGGAAACGAGCCACATACCTGCCATATCCCAGTTACCAGAATGCGGCAGTGGGATGACGATGGAATCTCCGGCCTCGAGGGCCTCAGCAACTCGTTCGAGCCCATCGCTGGTGGATTCGACCGTGTCTGCCAACTCTGGCGACGCGATGGAGGGCAACCGGAATGCCTCCACCCAATAGCGTAGATAGGAACGCATGGAAGCCCGAATAAGACCTTGCGGCACTTCCTCAGGCGGACAGCCCATAACGCGAGCCAGGTTCTTGCGAAGCTGGCGGGTAGTCGCTGGATTTGCTGCTACACGATCGGCGGCTATGTTGCCGATGCGGTAGGCCACGCGTTCCGGCAGCAGACCAAAAATCTTCCACCCGGCCATATAGCCGAGCGCAACGAAATCATCTTTCGAGCGAGGCAGGAAGAAACTAGTCATCGTATCCTCCTTTAGTTGTTGGAATCAGCCGAACCCGTGGACTTCGTAGCAGAGTCAGGGTTGATAGATGAACTATCAGCTGCACCTTCTGGCGGGGCGATGGGATCCAACGCTCCTGGCTGCTTAGCCACCATGTACAAGCGCTGAACGACGGTGAATACCGACCCAATCGCCAGGAGCCACATCGCGACGTAGAGGGCATAGTCCACGCCAAGCCCCTGGAGCCCGACGCCAATTAGACCGATAATCAGGCGCTCCGCACGTTCGACGAGACCACCGTTGACCTTGAGGCCGCTAGCCTCTGCTCGAGCCTTAACGTAGGAAATGACCTGGGACGATCCCATGGTAATCAGTGTCAGAATGAGCAGCACTGAATCCGCGCCATGGCGATACACCACCCAATACGCTATCGCCCCGAACAGTGCAGCATCCGTAATACGGTCACAGGAAGCATCCAGCGTCGCTCCGTATTTCGTTCCCCGCCCTCGCAGTCTGGCCATCGTGCCATCGAGCAGGTCAAAAGCAGTGAAAATAGCGATTGACACCGCAGCTGCGAAAAGATGGTTGGTAGGAATCAGGATTACCGCAAGCAGAACGGAAACTACCGTTCCCACCAGGGTGACCGTGTTCGGGCTAATGCCGACCCGCAAAAGTGCAGCGGCAATCGGTTCAACTACTGGGCGGATTGGAGCCCTGCCACGGACACTCAGCATGCTGCCCCATCCTCTTGATTAAGGGCACGCCAGCCGTCGGCAAGCAACTCGCGAGTCTGACGAAGAGCCTGCGGTAACACTTTGGTGCCATCGATCACGGTCATAAAATTGCTGTCACCCGACCAGCGCGGTACGACGTGCATATGCAGGTGATCGGCGACCGAACCGCCGGAGGCTTTGCCCAAGTTGAAACCTACATTGACGGCGTGCGGACGCGAAACCGATTTGAGGGTACGAACCGCATGCTTGGCAAATCGCATCATCTCGGCTGTTTCTTCGTCGGTCAAGTCCTCAAGGTTGGCGACTTCGCGATATGGAACCACCATGAGGTGCCCTGGGTTGTACGGGAACAGATTCAGAACGGCGTACACCCACTCGCCGCGAGCGATAATGAGTGCTTCCTCATCGCTTTGCTTCGGCAAATCAACGAAGGGGTTACGGGATGGCTTGGAGTTATGCACACCACGCTTGACGATGTAATCCAGCCGGTACGGTGCCCATAAGCGCGTGAGCCGATCCGGTTCGCCGTAACCGCTGTCGACGTATACGCCATCAGACGATTCCTGCTGGCCGGCATTGCCCTGCTGCTGCGGAGGCAACTCTTCACTTCCCGACTGATTCACTGCCATCCCCTTCGTTGCGTGGCCGGGTCCCCATTCGAGCCCCGACCACATATATTTCTCTGCTGTAGTTTACGACCTCGCGGTCAACTTCTTTGGATTACCACGCGTGGTTCACCAGTTAAAACAACGCGGTCGAATTAGAGAGCGTTAACGACCTCTAGAGAGCAGAGACATTCTCCTTGTTCGGCTGTTCGTTATTCCGCGAAGCAACCCAATCACAGATGATGTCCACAGCCTTCTCAACTGCCACCCCGTTAATCTGGGTGCCATCGAGGAACCGGAAGCTGACGGCACCTGCCTCAATGTCACGGGCACCAGCCAGAATCATGAACGGAACCTTGGCCTGGGTGTGGTTGCGAATCTTCTTCTGCATGCGGTCATCGGACGTATCCACGTGGACACGGATGCCACGAGACTTCAGCTGTGCAGCAAAGTCCTCCAGGTGTGGGATACAGTCATCCGCAACCGGAATACCAACAACCTGTTCCGGAGCCAGCCAAGCCGGGAAAGCACCTGCGTAGTGCTCCAATAGGACGCCAAAGAAACGTTCGATGGAGCCGAAAAGCGCACGGTGAATCATAATCGGGCGCTTCTTGGTTCCGTCAGGTGCGGTGTACTCGAGCTCGAAGCGCTCCGGCAGGTTGAAGTCGAGCTGTACCGTCGACATCTGCCAAGTACGGCCGATGGCATCGCGGGCTTGGACGGAAATCTTCGGACCATAGAAAGCGGCTCCGCCCGGATCAGGAACGAGCTCGAGGCCAGAAGCATCGGCAACGCGCTGGAGAATAGCTGTGGACTTCTCCCAAATTTCATCCGAGCCGACGAACTTCTTTTCGTCCTTCGTAGACAGCTCCAGGTAGAAGTCATCCAGGCCGTAGTCACGCAGAAGCGAAATGATGAAGTCGAGGACATTAGTGAGCTCTTCTTCCAGCTGATCCTCGGTGCAGTAGATGTGGGCATCGTCCTGCGTAAAGCCACGGGCTCGGGTAAGACCGTGGATAACGCCTGATTTCTCGTAGCGGTAGACGGTGCCGAACTCGAACATACGAATCGGAAGTTCACGGTAGCTGCGACCACGCGATGCGAAAATGAGGTTGTGCATCGGGCAGTTCATCGGCTTGACGTAGTAGTCCTGCGGAGCCTTGGTGCAGTTGCCGTGTTCGTCATATTCGCCGTCGAGCTGCATCGGCGGGAACATGCCATCCGCGTAGAAGTCAAGGTGACCAGACTTCTTGAACAAGTCACCCTTAGTTACGTGCGGCGTGTTCACAAAGTCATAGCCCGCTTCGATATGACGGCGACGGGAGTGCTGCTCCATCTCGTTGCGGATGATGCCACCCTTGACATGGAATACCGGGAAACCAGAACCAATCTCATCCGGGAAGCTGAACAAATCCAGCTCGGAGCCCAAACGGCGGTGATCGCGCTTCTCAGCCTCGAGCATGCGGTCAAGGTACTCGTCTAACGCTTCCTTGGACTCCCACGCAGTGCCGTAAACACGCTGCAGGTTATCTCGAGATTGGTCACCCCGCCAGTACGCAGCGGAAGAACGCGTGATCTTAAAAGCAGGGATGTAACGAGTGGTCGGCACGTGCGGGCCGCGGCAAAGATCAAACCACTCGGTCTCGCCAGTACGCGGATTGACGTTGCGGTAGCCGGTCAAGGTCGTACCTGCACCACCGACGTCGACATTGGCCTCATCATCTTCGGACACCTTGCCGGCCGACTTTTCAACAATCAGCTCGAGCTTATACGGCTCGTCGGCAAGCGCTTCCTGCGCCTGATCGGCAGACTCGAACGCGAAGCGCTCGAATCGCTGACCAGACTTGATGATCTTCTTCATACGCTTTTCGATGCGCTTGAGATCCTCCGGCGAGAAAGGCTCATCGACACGGAAGTCGTAGTAGAAACCATTGTCGATGGCAGGGCCAATGCCCAGCTTCGTCCCAGGGAACTCCAACTGCACGGCCTGAGCCATCACGTGAGTCGCAGAGTGGCGGATGACATCGCGACCGTCCGGAGTATTCGCCGGAACGGGCTCGAAGACGGTTTCCACTTCTGGCTTAAAGGACAGATCCTTCAAATTGCCTTCAGGGTCGCGGACACAAACGATGGCGTCAACGCCCTTGTTCGGGAAACCCAGGTCTCTCATCGCCTCGCCCGCAGAAACTCCTGCGGGCACGGAAAACGGTGCTGGGGTTGCAAATTCTTCTGACACGGCGTGCGTGTACTCCTTTTCAAAGTGTCTTCGAAAATCACATACCTGGTGACCTTCGTCAGTCGTTCACACACTTTACCGCACGGTCAAAACTCAGGCCTCGAAAAGGTCCTGGGCCCAGTACTCCTCCTCAGAAGTTCCTCGTGGCATAACAAACACGGCGGATCCAATGTGGAAAATCCACTGATTGAGACGGTCGTTCTTGGACAGCCGCTCTTGAATCGGATTGAACTGCTCCAACGGGTCCTTCTGGAAACAAATGAATACCAGGCCGGTGTTGGTCTCGAATCGACCATTCGGTTCCGGTGGCAGGTCATAGTTGTAGACCCGTCGCAGAATCCGCTGATTAGGTTTCTCTTTCGGAGGCATTGACAGCGCAACATGGCTGTTCGGATCCGTCAGAGGCAGACCATATTCATCAGTCTTCGCCAGGTCGACGGTCTCAAACTCGTCCTTACCTCCAATTGGCGCGCCGGTGCCGATATCTCGGCCGGTAATAACAGTGCGGCTTTCGCGGTCCAACACATCCCAGCCTGGAATATCCATTTCGATACGGCGGACAACCATCGCTGTACCGCCCCGCAACCAATCCGGACCACTATCAATCCACACCTGCTTGTCGAATTCTTCACGAGTGCGCGGGTTGACCGTACCGTCCTTCTGACCGAAGAGATTGCGCGGGGTCTCGCCTTCCTGCGTAGAACCATTGGCGTGCTGGAAACCAGCTTGCACCCAGTGAACATCCAAATAAGAACCTGCATTTCGGATCATCATTCGGGCCGCATGGGAGACCATTACTGGGTCGTCCGCACAAATCTGCAGGCACAGGTCTCCGCCGTTCCACTCCGGGCGGAGCTCATCGTTAACGTACTTTGGCAGATCTCCCAGCCACTCAGGCTTCTGGTCTTCCCTATCGATGATTGTGAAGAAATTCTCCCCATATCCAACCGTGATAGTCAGATTGGCCGGACTCCCCATGAGCTCAGGCTCCAAGTCCGTTCGAGTAGCCTTGCCGGCTGTCATTCGGCGAGCGTCATCGGTCCAGGCACGCATAAGGTTTTGGAGACGATTGCGATTGACCCCTTTCTTTACGTTGAAGGCTATTAGCCATAGATTCGCCTGTGCGGGCGTCGCAATCCCCGCCTGATGAGCCCCATCAAAAGGTACGGTTGCTGTCTGCAAAGGCGGTTTCGGCGGCTCTTCCTGTGGACGTTCCAACCCGATCGCCTGGGCTTCCGGCGCCCCCAGGGCGAGCGCTGAGGCTCCTGCGGCGGTGCCGAGCCCGCCAAGAAAACGCCTTCTGGAAAAGCCTTTGGACATGTTGTGCACTCTTACCTTTCTGATTACTTCGAACTGGAGCACATGAGGTGGCTGGGAATCCGCCGATTTTTCAATGGCTTCAACGCAACCACTGGCCTATCCAATTCGACCGTATCGAAAACCTTTTTCGGAAAAAGAAAAGCGCCGGAGTTCGTTGCATATGCTGCAATAACCTGCCAACTCCAGCGCTTCTGCCACCATTAGATTCAGCTAGTCAATTCCTCGACGTACCTGAGCTCACGCCCGCTTTACGACGAACGATTGCTTGATCAACTTGTCACAAAAGTTAGTGGCCCGAGTGATCCATCTCACCGCCACCCATGTGCTCTGGGTTGTTCAGGTCACCGTCATTACCGTAGTCCTCTTCACCTGCTGGCTGGACACGAACCTCAACGTCCTGGGTAATGCTAGAGCCGTCGGAAAGCTCAATGACGAGCTTGTACTCAGCTCCCACATCCATAGCTTCATCATTGTTCATGATCATGAAGTGAGTGCTACCCGGTTCGAGAACGAGTTCGCCATAAGCAGGAATCGTCAAACCTTCCGGCACCTCGAACATCTTGCCGTCCTTGGTATCGTGCTGCTCGAACTTCGTGCCTTCCTTCAGCCCCTCAAGCTTGAAGGAGGAAACCTTGATGTCCTTATCGGTGTTGTTGGTCAGCGTACCGAAGATGGCGGTCATGCCCTTGTCAGCCGGCTTTTCCTTGATGTAGGCATCGGCCAGCTGCACAGCAGCATCACTCTTCTCCATCTCAGAAGTAGCCTCGGTCGCAGCGGAGGTTGCGGACTCAGTCACCTCAGCAGCAGTGTTATCGTCGGACGAGCAACCTGCCAGAGCAAGAGTCAGGGCTGCGGAACCAGCGATCAGTGCAGTTGCAGTGCGATTGAGCTTCATGTGTCTATTTTGCCTTTCGATTAATAACGATGACGACAGCGGCGATGATGACGATGAGTCCACCACCGAGGCCATAAGCCCATAGCGGTATTGACTTCGTTTCCTCGGCGTGCGCACCGGTCTGACGAGATTCTGCCCCGGCTTCGGCTGCGCCAGCAGCATCCGGATCAGCCACTGAGAAAGAGGTCTTTCCTCGGGTGGAGTGACCATCAGAGGAGGTGATTTGGAAACCAATGATGTAGTTACCAGGGCCTGGATTAATATCCTCAGGGATATCCAAAGAGACCTCATTACCCACTACCTCTGGCTCGTGGGAGTACAGGACTTCCTTGGCATCTGCATCACTAATTGCAACGGTGTTGAAATTGTTCTTGGGGTTGCCGGAGAACTTGAGAGAAACGTGGTGCGGAAATTCATCGAGAACCTGCTTGTCGCCTGGGTTAGACGACAGCACGGAATCGTGAGCATGCGCGGGGCCAGCATTAATAACTGACGCGCCTGCAAAGACTACAAGCGTCGCAGCGGCGGCTACTGCACGCCGGAAACCCGACTTTGAGAACCGAAACGTTTCGCCTGAAGCGACCCGGGGACTCACTAGAACAGTTCAACTCCTTTAAGCGGGACAGTTCGAGAAGAACAGCAGTAGTCTGACCGCTGCCCTTATACCTATTGTCGGATGGTAGTCCAGAAAAGTTCCCGAGAGGGACGAATATAGTTCAGGTCACACAGCAAAACCCCGGCCGCGCAGTTTTTATACGATGCGTCGACCGGGGTTTTAAATGGTAGTCCCAACTGGGTTCGAACCAGCGACCTTTCCGGTGTGAACGGAACGCTCTTCCACTGAGCTATGGGACTCGGACAGAAAAGCACTAAGCCTTTGCTGCTCTGCGGAATAAGTTAGCACGCGTTTTGGAAGTTTCCCTAATTGGGTTGCATTGCGTTTGCGATTGCGCAGTTCGACGATTTATTACCCCACCGATGGAACTCCATGACGATAGCGACTCGATAGCCCCCAGTAACCAACCCACGAAAGCGAATAAATGACATCGTTGCGATTCAGAGGCATCAAAGGTTGGTCTTTAGCCCTACGCCCACAGGCACAATACAGATGTTCACCTGGTAATTTGTAATCAATCGCACAAGCACGCTAAAGTATCTTTCGCACCGCAAGAGAGCAATTGAGATTCTCCTTCGCTCTCCTTGCAACGTGATGCGGATGTAGCGCAGCTGGTAGCGCATAACCTTGCCAAGGTTAGGGTCGCGGGTTCGAGTCCCGTCATCCGCTCTGGTTTCTCAAGAAGTTAAGCTCTGTGGTATAACTTCGAGGCAACCACTGAGGCGGCAGCCTCACGGTGGAATGGCCGAGTGGCGAGGCAACGGCCTGCAAAGCCGTGTACACGGGTTCGATTCCCGTTTCCACCTCAGCAGAGATTCCTTACCGGTTTCGATGTAATGCGCGTTTAGCTCAGCGGGAGAGCGCTTCCCTGACACGGAAGAGGTCACTGGTTCAATCCCAGTATCGCGCACCACGTAAGCCCTTATGGGCG